>CAJONH010000133.1 GCA_905235825.1 Candidatus Gastranaerophilales bacterium | reverse complement strand
GAGGGCGGTGCTGTTATTATCTTAGAAGAACGTGAACACGCCATAAATCGTGGTGCAAGAATTTATGCGGAAATTACCGGTTACGGTCAAAGCTCTGATGCTTATGATATGGTTGCTCCCGATCCAGAAGGAAAAGGTGCTGAACTTGCAATTCGCAATTGCTTAAATGAATCGGGAAGAAAACCTTCCGAAATAGATTATATTAATATGCACGGTACAAGCACTCATCTTGGTGATTTGGCTGAATCTAATACGGTTGCAAGAGTTTTTGGCGATAAAACAACTAATGAAAAACTTTCCGTAAGTTCTACAAAATCAATGACAGGACACATGCTCGGTGCAGCAGGTGCCGCTGAAGCTATTGTTGCAATTAAAACAATTACGGAAGGGATAATTCCGCCAACCATTAATCTTAATAATCAGGATCCGGAAGTCGCTAATTTAGATTATGTTCCAAATAAAGCAAAACAAAAAAATGTAAATATTGCATTATCTAATTCTTTTGGTTTTGGCGGACATAATGCTGTTTTAATGTTTGAAAAATATTAATACGGAAGATAATAAATTGAATAAACCAAAAGTTTTTATATTAGATGTTGACGGTGTATTGACTGACGGGTGTTTTTATTATTCGCAAAACGGTAAAATTGTTAAAAAATTCGGGCCTGATGATAATGATGCTTTAAAGTTATTGGAGCCTTTTATTGAAATTCGTTTTATATCGGGAGATAAAAGGGGATTTGAAATAACTAAAAAAAGAATTGATGATATGAATTTTAAACTCGATTATGTAAGTACCATAAAGCGTATGGATTGGATTAAGGAAAATTATAATCCCGATGAAGTTATATATATGGGGGACGGAATTTTTGACTGCTATGTAATGAAGGAAGTTTTTTATTCGATTGCAACTGCAGAGTCTGATTCTAATGCAAAAAAATATGCGGATTATATAACGGAAAGAACGGGTGCCCATCGTGCGGTTGCAGAGGCTTGTCTTCATCTTTTGGAAAAATTTTTTGAACCATATAATCCGTAAGGGAATTTTAAATGAAATTTTATGAAGCATTAAAAAATAATTCTTTAAATATTTGTTTTTTTATGATTTCCCTTATATATATTTTGTTTATTAATAAATACAGATATATTTTATTTTCAAGTGAATTTCAAAACTCATTTATATTTCAAATTATATCGGATTTAATAATAATAATTTCGGGACAGGCAGTTTGTAATATTATAAAAGGAATAAAAAATAAAAATACTTTGCAGATAAGGTATTTCGTTTCTTTTTTAATATTATTTTCTATTAGTTTTATTTTATATTTATCAACTGATTTTGCTTCTTTTAATTGGAAAATGTGGGATGCTTATTCCGTTTACGAAAGTGCATTAAAACACTCTTATATAAACTATCTTCATTTATTAACGGTTTTTTATTACATTACGGCATTAAATATTTTTCCGTTTAAGGGCGGTATTATATTATTTCAAATAATTATATCGTCAACAATATTTTCATATATATGGTCAAATTTATGCGGATATATAAAATACAAATATAAATGGATATTATTATTGCCTTTATTCTTTTTTCCCGTTTTAAGAATGGGGTTGCAGCCTATAAGAAGTTGTATTTATTATGTATTTATACTTTTGTTTTTTGCTATATTTTATTTTAAATATAAAGAAAATAAGCAGGTAAATTTCATTGAAATAATTTTTCTTGCCGTATTATCATCAATTGTTTGTGTCTGGAGAAGCGAAAATATTCCTTTATTCCTGATAGTACCTTTATTTCTCTTATTTATCGGAAATGAAAAAGTATCAAATATAAAAAAAGTTTTATTTCTTATTATTTTTTATTCCATAACAATTTTTATAAATAATACAATGCTCAATGCCTTTTTTCACTATAGGATATTACCTTTTAAACGTCCTCTGGCGGCAATATTAAGAACTGATTTTAATACAAACAATAAAGAACAGGATTTGTACATTATATCAAAATGCTGTTCTTTAGACGGATTGAAAAATCTACCGTTAAATGAAACAATCTTAGCCAAAATTAATTATTATCCCGAATTTGATGATGTAAATAATTATGTAAAAACAGCCATAAAATTAATTTTATTAAATCCCGTAACATATTTAAAAGAACGGGCTGACCTGACTCAAAATTTTACTTCGTTTCAGCTTCTCTCTGACGGAATAAATGAATATAATCATAATTCATTAATTTCAAAGGTTTTAAATACTTTAGAACTTGAAACAACTGTTATTCATTCATATTATTTATATTTATTCTCATATATGTATTATATTATTCTATTCTTCATTATTTTACTGCTGTTGTATTCTATAAAAAACAGAAATAAATACAGGTTTAAAATTGCAGTAGTATTATTATTAACAGATATTTTACTTATTTTTTTACAAGAACTCGGATATTTTATTCCGAATAATATAAAAATATTGAATATTCTAACTGATAATTCTTTTAAATTTGTCTATTCTCCTGTTATCCCTTATATTTTTATTGTTATTGCGAATATATATTCATGCTTTAAACGAAATAAAATGCTTTTTTTAATAACATTTACATCTTTACTTTTAAGTTTATTATCATTTTTATTGTGTGCCGAACCGTTTTTCCATTATTTTCTACAGAGTTATGTATTAGGCTGGTATATTTTTGCATATACAATCATGGTTTTATTAAATAAAATCAGGTATTTAAAATAATAAAAACGTCTGTAAGAACTGAATTATAGCATATTTGTAAAAAATTATAATATATTCTAAAGAATTTAAAAAAAAATCCGATAATAAATATACAGTCTTTATAATTATGTGTTCTTAAGTCTTTTATTTTTGATATTTAAATAAGGAAAATTTATATACGGAAAGGAAACGTTATGGGTGAATACGACAAAAGTGATTTTTTTGTACAACGGACAGGATACAATGCAGGAAGTTTAAATCAAAGCGGAAATCCACATGTAAGTCTTCAAGAAAAATTACTTTTTAATTTTGGCGGAGATGGTGAAAATTCATATTCGCTTGTTGAATTATCAAGCGGTGAAGATGTTGAAGGAACTCCCGTACAGGAAGATACAGGGTATCCACGACCACCAAGACCCGAAGGTCCGCCTCACAGAGATGGAGTTAGAATAACAATTGAAACAGGAGGACAAAATCCGCCTCCGCCGCCTGTTGCACCGCCTGTTGAAACAAATCCGCCTCAATCCGCACAAGATATGCGAGATGAAGCTGAAAAAAAAGCAGCAGAAGCACAAGCAAGACGTGAAGCATCAGAATTTAACATTCAAGCTCAGCGTGATGGACATATAGAAAGGTTAAATAATGTTACCGAAAGATTTAATCCTGTAGGTAAAGCCCTTGATAAAGGCAGTGAAACAGTAGATGAACTGCTCGATATTATTGACGGCAGCATTACAAAAATGGCTCCTAAATATACAAAAGATATGGATAAAGCAGTAAATATGTTTACAACCAAAAGTATGGAAACTTTTCTTAACGATAAAGCGTTTGAATCTAATGATATGAAAATAGCATTATTTGAATATATGATTAGAGCAACTCAGGAAGAAAAAGCCGCCTTAAATAAAGACAACAGCATACCTGCTGATATTAAAAATTTAAAACTTAAAATGTTAGACAGCAGTCTTAATGTGTATAATGCAATGTATGAAAGAAGCGGTGTAAAACCTAAAAAAACCCCTGTTTGGGAAAAAATCTTATCCGTAATTCCGCCATTAGCCGGTAACTTAAAAACAATGTTTCCACAACAGGCAAGAATATTTGATTTAATCGGTACAGTTACGGATGCATATAACGGTGCGGCAGATATTCAAACAAAACACTCAAATTATAATGCAACTACACCATGGAATGGTACTGCGGATCCAAATGGAAACGGCAGCCCTGAAACAGGCGGAATAGAATCAGAAATAGAAGGCGGAACAGAAAAGGGCTCAACCTTAGACGGAACGAATGCTGAAAGCAAAGGTGTTTTAACAGACGAAGGCAGCGGAACTGTTTCAGATAGTGAAGGTGACTCTGATTCTGAAAAAAAATAATTGATATATTTTGTACTGACTGATATTTTACAAAACAGTCGGTCAGTGCAATTTTATGCATAAGATAAATGGTTCTCTATATATTATAAGAAGACAAAAATGGCCGATTCATTATTCAGCTCCGGCAGTTTTCCCTGTAAACAAATACTGCATTCTTCATTAAATCAAACAAAAATATCAGAGGAAATACTGCAGGCTGATGAAAAAACAGATAATATAAGCATATTTAATTTAACTTCAAATTGTAAAAATGATGTTAAATCAGATGAACCTACACATCATTACTATAGTTGTGCAAGTGATTTTGAAGTTGAAAATACGAGCAGCACTCCCGCACAAAATCACGTAATACATTATGGAGTTGAAGCAGGTGAAGTTTTTGAAACTGCTGAAATGGATATTATTGATGAAATTATACATAACGGCGATAATTTTAATGGTTCAATTCCCGAATACAATAATGTTTTATCAAAATATGTCAGCTTAATTACAAAACGAGATATGAATAATATGCTTAATGATGAAACTTTTAAAACGGATGATATGAAAAAAGCACTGTATGAGCTTGTTATCGCTGCTTTGGATAAACAATATGAAGATACAAAAAAAGATACTGCATTATCTCCTGCAGTTAAAGACTTAAAATTAAAAGTATATAAAGATTATTCTAAAGCCATAAAATCAATGTATGATAAAAGCGGCTTAAAAGAACAATCATGGCTTGAAAAAACAGCATTAAAGCTGCCTGAAATTGCTGCTAAAATTAATTCTAAATGGAATGGGGCATCAGACGTTGCATCTAAGCTGATGGAGCTTGCGCTTAAACATTCGAAAAAAGGTTCATTGCAAGATATTCAGCCTGATTTACCGGCGGATGATTTACATCGGGAAGAAAACATGCAAATGCCTGCTGACAAATTATCGGCAAATAACATGTTTATAAGAAATAATAATGGTTCCTTGCAGGCAAATCCGGAATATATGAAAATCATGAACGGAAGAACGGATTTAAATGCTCAAAATTCAATAAATGATATAAATATATATATACAAAAACTGAAAAAAGAAGGTAATTTAAATAATGCCTCAGAACAAATCAGAATGGAGTATATTAGTTCTTCTTCCAGATATGAAATAAGATTAACTGATGTAAAAGAAAAAACATACAATAAAACAGCTGCAAATGAAAGAACAGCAGTCTTATTACAAGATTTAGAATATATGGTGCAAGGTGCAAAATTAACAACTCCCGAACTAAAAGCAGCATATTATTCTTTAGAAGAAACTGCTTGTAATGAAAAAATAAAAAAAATAGAAGAAGAACTTAATAATAGAAGTAAAAATATCAATGGTTCCGTAAATAGTGAATATTCATCATGGAGTGTTGATGAATTAACAAACGGCAAAAAATTTCTCGAAGATGACCGAAAAACACTACACGGACTTTATCGCAGTGTCGTACCTTCGTGGTGGAATGAAAATTCGGAAAAAGTATCTGCTTTATTAATAAGTGTTTGTGCTATGCTTGCTGAACACTCCGAAAAAGGCAAACAGGCAGCTCGGTTTATACCTGTTTTGTCAATAAATTTTAATTAACTTTGGAAATTTTATTGTATAAATATTTTTTGCCAAAAATTTGAAAAAGAAAAAGGGACATTTTTGATGTCCCAAACAATTCGGAATGTAAAAGAAAATTGATTTTCATCCGTCGTGTTAAATAAGTAAGG
>CAJONH010000132.1 GCA_905235825.1 Candidatus Gastranaerophilales bacterium | reverse complement strand
TTTAAAATCATACTTCAACGGCAGTTTCTCTCCCGTATTTATATAAAACAGTTTAGCTAAATACAAAGGGTATTCTTTTTCATCTAAGTTTTTGAGAAAGTAATAATCCCACGGCGGATTTCCTATATCATTTTTCTTTTTTATATTATTAAAATATTTCATTAACATTTTTCACCTGTTTATTTGAATATTAAATAAACTATAGTTTATATTATTAAATTATAATTTATGGAATATTTAAAGTCAAGATTATAAATTTAAACTATGGATAATATAAATGAAGAACACACATTGAAAATATTTGGCTTAAATGTTAAATATGAAAGAGAAAAATTAAGATTAAAGCAAGAGGAACTTGCTGAAATTTTGGAATGTTCAACTGTATATATTTCAAATATTGAAAACGGAAAACACAAAATTTCATTGATAAATGCACTAAAATTCAGTAAATATTTTAATAAAACAATAGAATATTTAATAGCAGAAAAATAAATTTAATATTTAAATATAGAAAGATGCGGTATAAAATGGAAACAATAAATTCAATAAGAAAAGAGTATAAGTTAATTGATTTGTTTTGTACACTGGTGCAAATTCCATCTCCTTCGTTAAAAGAAGAAAATGTTATAAAAAAGATACTTGAAATATTTAAAGAAAATAACATTGAAGCTAATACAGATGATTACGGAAATATAAGAGCAAAAATTCCGGCTGCTGCTAAAGGGAAAAAACCTCTTTTATTAAGTTCCCACATGGATGTAGTAGGCGATGACTCACCGATAAATCTTCAATTAAATAAAAATATAATAGAAACTGATAAAACAAGAACTTTAGGTGCAGATGACAAAGCAGGTGTTGCGGCAGCTATTTTGCTCGCAATTGAAATTGTAAAAAATAAAGATTTAAAACACGGCGGACTTGAAATTATTTTTACCCGTGATGAAGAACAAAATATGACAGGTATACATAATGTTAAAATGAATGAAATTGAAGCAGAACATATTTTTGTTATGGATGCAGATAAATTAGGTCAGGTTCAAATTTCGGGAGCTGATTATACTTCTATGCAAATTAATGTTAAAGCATTAAAAGGCGGTCATTCAGGTATTGATATTGATGATACAACAAGATTAAATGCTGCCAAATTAATTGCAGAGCTTGTTAATGAAATTCCGCAGGGAGTATATAAAAAAGATGAGTTTGGTGTTGTAACTTCAATAAATTTAGGAGTTATTATAGGCGGTGGTGTTGAAACTGCAATTAATAATATTAAAGAATTTGATATAAAAAGTAATCAATATACCGATTATATTCTTGACAAAGCAGTAACAAACGTTATTAATACAAAAGCAGGTGCAAAATATTCAATAAGAAGTTCCAGCCGTGAATTTGAAAATAATTTAATTAACGAGATTAAAGAAATTATTGAAAAATTTAATAAAAAATATGAAGGACTTGCAATAGCGGAAATGGAAACATCAGAGCATCTTCCTCCTTTTGAAAAAAGTGATGATGAAACCCTTGTTAATGTTGCAAAACAAGCAGGTAAAAATTTAAATTTGCCTTTAGATATATCATCTTTCCATGCCGGTGCAGAAACTCATATTTATGCAAATAATAAAAATAAATACGGTATTCAATTAAAACCTGTTTTAATTGGCTTAGCTGATGTTTATAATATGCATTCAGCAAATGAACAAATTGATTATAAATCATATCTTAAAGGTTATGACTTTTTAAAAGAACTGTTTAAAGAATTTAACAAATAAAAATTATATCCCTTCTTATAATAAGAAGGGATAAATTTTATTTATTATAAATTTTTCCAATATTCAGAAAAGTTCCGAATTTTTGTTTTTTCTAAATCTAATAATCATATTAAAAGGCTGCCCTTTTGGGACAGCCTTTTCTGTGCTTCCTTAATATTTTCAATGCAGTTTTTATTTGCATCCGTTATAATTTGTTCTATAAATAACTTGTTTTTATCTTCATTATGAGAGAAAAGAAAATTGATAACTGTTTGTTCTTTCATTTAAACTCGCTTTAAAATTAATGAAGTATTAACTCCGCCAAAAGCAAAATTATTACTCATAACATATTCTGTATCAATTGTTCTTTGCATATTCATAATATAATCAAGCTCGCCGCATCGTTCATCGGGATTTTTTAAATTTAATGTCGGACAAAAATATTTATTATTCATCATTTCAACGGAAAGTAATGCCTCAATTGCACCTGATGCACCTAAAGTATGCCCCGTATAACTCTTTATTGTACTTATCGGAACTTTATTTCCGAATACCTGCTCTGTTGCTTTAGACTCTGCAATATCACC
>CAJONH010000131.1 GCA_905235825.1 Candidatus Gastranaerophilales bacterium | reverse complement strand
TTTAAAATCATACTTCAACGGCAGTTTCTCTCCCGTTCTATATTTAAAAATTTTTGCCAAATACTTTGGATATTCTTTTTCATCTAAGTTTTTGAGAAAGTAATAGTCCCACGGCGGGTTTCCAATTTCATCTTTTCTTATAAAATTAAATATATTTTTCATACCGGCTTTCTATTCGTACATTAAAAAAATGCGGGCGGGAATGCCCGCTGCTACGTAAATATAGTTTAAATTATCATCTTTTTTTAGTTGACATGGTTATTATAATACCATTAATGATTACAAGTCAATCATTTTTATACAAAATATATTTATAATAACCTTTTTTATTATCTATTAGATTATATACTTATCTTATGGAGAAATTATGACTTCGCTCGGTGTTTTTATTGGTAACAAAATTAAAAATTTTCGGATAGCAAACAATATTAAACAAGTTGAACTTGCAAATATGATTAATATGGAACCAACAAATTTAAGCAAAATTGAAAAAGGTATTCATTTCCCAAAAGATGAAACAATAAATAAAATTACGGAAGCTCTAAATACTGATTTAAATACATTATTAGCTTTTGAATATAATAATGATATTTTATTTAATAATAAAAAACAGCTTATTAAAAACATTAATAATCTGTTGAACAGTTCTAATTTAAAAGATATTCAGTTTTTTTATAAAATTTTGTCATCATACAACAGCACATTTCATTAATATCTTATACGTAATTATAAAATCTTATTGTATAATAATATGGAGCAATCAATTATAATTGATTGCAAAAAGGAACAGTAATGAAAAATAAAACTTATTGGGAAATTTGCATAGAAATAAATCCTGTTTGTTCGGATGTTTTATGCGATATCATTCAAAGTGAATTTGAGTGTGAAGGAATTATTACAGCAGAAGAAAAGTATAAAAATCTTGAACTTATTGAAACAAGCGAAAATATACTAAAAGCATATATTGTTGCAGAGTCATTAAATTTTGATGAAATACAGAGTTTTTTTAAAACAAAAAGACAAGATTTAATTGACCGTGAAATATTTACACAGGATATAGGAAGCTGGAATATAAAAATTAATAAACAGGAAATTGTAGATTGGTCAAAAAAGTGGAAGGAACACTGGAAACCATCCAAGATATCCGATAGAATTGTAATTTGTCCGACGTGGGAGAACTACGAAGCAAAAGAAAATGAAATTATTGTTAACATTGATCCCGGAAATGCATTTGGAACGGGTACACATGCAACAACGCAATTATGCGTAAAAGCGTGTGAAAAATATATGCAAAAAAATGCACAAACAGCTGATATAGGATGCGGGTCGGGTATTCTTGCAATTTGTGCAATGAAACTCGGTGCAAGGTCTGCCGATGCTGTTGACACGGATGAAACAGCCGTTGAAACAGCGAAAATAAACGCAAAAGTAAATAATGAAAACACAATAAATTTTCAAACAGCTTCATCTGATTGTCTTTCAAGTAATAATTACGATTTTGTTTTTGCCAATATTTTACATAATGTACTGGCTGAAATAATGGGTGATTTAAAACGAATAATGAAAAAAGGTGCCAAAATTGTTTTAAGCGGTATCCTTGAAGGAAAAGAAAATGTAGTAATTGAAGCCGTAAAAGCTCAAAATATGATTATAATTGAAGAAATGCATCAAAAAGAATGGCTTGCATTCGTAGTTGAAAAACAATAAAAGAGAGGATTAATAATGAAGAATACAGCAATTATAATACCTGCACGATACAATTCAAAAAGATTGCAGGGAAAACCGCTCATAAAAGTATGCGATAAACCTATTATTCAATGGGTTTGGGAGCGTGCTATACAGGTAAAATCAGCAGATACAGTTATAATTGCAACCGATAATCAGGAAATTTTTGATACGGCAAAAGAATTTGGTGCAAATGCCGAAATGACAAGAGAAGACCATAAATGCGGCAGTGACAGAATTGTTGAAGTTGCGGAAAAACATCCCGAATTTTCATATATTATTAATCTTCAAGGTGATGAACCGATGATAAATACAGATTGCGTTGAAGAAGTAATAAAACAAATTAAAGAGGATAATGCAGCAGATATTTCAACATTGATAACGGAAATAACCGATGAAGATTTGGAAGATCCTAATATGGTAAAATGTGTAAAAGATATAAACGGTTATGCAATGTATTTTTCAAGGTCAAAAATACCCTATGAAAGAAATATCGGAATAGCGAAATTTTATAAACATATAGGAATATACGGATATAAGCGTGAATCTTTATTTAAAATGACAAAATTTCCTCAGCCTGAAATTGAACTTGCAGAAAGTTTAGAACAGTTAAGAGCTTTATATAACGGAATGAAAATAAAAACATCGGTTGTAAAATATAATTCAATAGGTATTGATACAACAGAAGATTTAAATGCATTTAAAAAATTAGCAGAAGCATAATTATATAAAAAACAGATTAGAACATATTTTTACCGAATAAAAAAGCTAAATTTCTTTCGCAACCCCGAAATCGGTATTCGTCAGTTCTAATCTGTATTTATAATATAACTTATTTTAAGTTTGATTACATTGGTAAATAGTATTATTTTTTATAAAATAACAGAGTTTTAGAAATCGGCTTCAAACGATTTCTCTATACCTTGATTTTCTTTATAGTAGTCCGCAAATTTTGTTTTAACATCATTTAATCCGTATTTTTCGGGGCAGAAAGTCCACGGGGAAGCAGGCTCTATATCAACGGGATAGAGATAATATTCTTTTATATTTTTGTATTTTGATTTTAATAATTCTCCGTATTTTTTCGATTTTTCATTTTCATCATTTTGTATGGAGGGCATAATTGAAAAATAAATTTCCGACTGTATTTCTAAATCATCCATATAAGATAGAATATCTTCAAATTGTTCGTTTGAATAAGCAAATGATTTATATTTTTTTCGTAATATTTCATCTGCAAAAACAGGACTTAACAGTATTGTTGATTTATTTGAAAATGTTTTTTTGAAGGCATTTAAAAAATCCTTATCAGGCAGACCGTCCAAATTATATACAGCTGTTATTTCTCCATTGAATTCTCTTTCCAATGCATTAAATATTTCTATTATAGGTGTTCTGTCTTTTGGATTAGGGTCAAAACTAAAACGAAAAATATTTATATTATTTTCTGATTTAAGTTTTTTTATTTCTTCCGTAACACTTTTTGGACTTCTGTATGAAATTGAATTTCTTCCGGATACCATTTTTAGTGCGTTAAAACCGCCGCCGCACCAAACACAATTTCCTCTGCAGCCTCGCCCGAGAGTTATACCATGACATTCGGAAGTGTTTTTCATTAAAGAATTTTCACTATAATCAAGAACATATCCTGCTTTTGCATAACTGTCATAATTTAGCATTTTGTCCGAGTTAAAAAATTCGTATGAATTAAGATTTTCGTTTGAAGCAGTAAAAACTTTTTTATTTTGAATAATTTCTCCGTTTTTTCTCCAATATAAATTAGGAATATTATCAAATGATAAATTATTAAATAAAGCATTTGCAAGTTCTACAACGGGAGTTTCACACTCTCCTTTTATTATGGTATCTATAAAAGGAAAATTTTGCATAATTTCTAATGCAAAAAATGAAGCGGTATATCCCCCTAGAGATATATGTACATCGGGATTTATTTTTTTAACTTCCCGTGCAGTTTCTATAACATCGTAGCTTTGAGCATGCCATTGAAGCGAAAATGCCAAAAAAATTATATTATTTTCTTTTACATAATGACTTAATTTGAATGTTTTATTCAAATATTTTTCAATTCCCGTATGAATTATTTGTGTTTTAAAATTATTTTTTTCAAGTTCTCCAGCCAAAGAAAAAAGTCCCATTGGACAAAAATTAATAGTAGAATATAACTTATTATTTTCTTTGTATAATTTTGGAATATGTATTAGGGCAGATTTTAAATTATTCATAAGAAAATTTTAACATTATCTTTTTATATATTCAATTAAACTTATATACAAAATTTATTATAACAAACAGGCTAAAGTTTGGAATAATTTATTTTATTATTTATTGTTTAAAATATGTAAATGAAAAAGGAGAATTTTATTATGACTCAAAAGACTGAAATTTATAAATGCAGAGTATGTTCAAATGTAGTTGAAATCGTACACGAAGGTGAAGGGGAGCTTGTATGCTGCAATGAACCGATGCTTCATTTAACCGAAAATACAGACGACAGTGCGGCAAAAGAAAAACATGTTCCCGTATTTGACGGAACAAACATAAAAGTCGGCGAAGTTATTCATCCAATGACAGAAGAACATCATATTGAATTTATTGAAGCAATGTCACCGGACAGGAAATATATCATTCGAAAATTTTTGGAACATAATGAAGAACCTGTTATGGATACAAGCTATAATTATTGCAAAGATGCATTTATTATGCGTGAATGGTGCAATTTACACGGAGTTTGGACAGGCCGTAAAAATTAATCAATATTCATTTCTATATTGATTAGTATATATGTAAGCCAAAAAATCCAAAATTGAACAAATTTTGGATTTTTTGGCTTGCTCACTTTCCATTATCTAATCTGGTTTCGCACTCTGCCGCTTCTTTAAATTCCTTTTCGCTCATAGAGTAAGCCTTCCAGTGCTTTGCACTTGTCGGCTTTTTCTGTTCGCTTTCCGGCTTTTCAGCCGTCCGGAATTTCGCCGTGTCAAC
>CAJONH010000130.1 GCA_905235825.1 Candidatus Gastranaerophilales bacterium | reverse complement strand
CCGATATCATCTTTTTTTAAATTCAACAATATATTTTGCATAGATGTTAATTCTTTCAAAAAAATGGCGAGCGAAAACTCGCCTGCTACGTAAATATAGTTTTATATTATAAATACATCATTTTGTTCTATATAAACATTTTTTTGTATTATATATAGGACAACATGTATTATTATTGACGTTGAAAATTTTTTGTCAAGGTCTGAAAATTAAATAATGATAAATTTATTAACTCAAAACTTTGGAAAAAAAATTAAATTATTGAGATTTAAGAGAGGAATTTCTCAGGAAAAATTTTCTGAAATGGCAGGTATTTCACGTTCTGTTATGGGTAAAATAGAAAGAGCAGAAATATCAACAACTTTAGATTCAATAGAAAAAATTGCTAATGCTTTTGGTATTACATTATTTGAACTTTTTGATTTTTCTGATTTAAATTAGTTTATTTTAAAGTTTTTTTTCTAATTTTGAATATTCAAATTTAAAATTAAAATTTATTTTGTTAAAAATACACACATAAATTTTATCTTTTTTATAGTATATATCGCAAAAGTTTTTATATTTTTTCAAATATATTTTTAAATTCCAAAGTTTAATAAAATAAAAAATTCTATCAGCTTCAATTATCTGTATAATTTTTCGCATTAGCCTTCTTTTAAATTTGTATTTAAATAATGCAAATATACTTGTGCTGTTTTTTATTTTGCAAAGACATTTATAAGTTATCGGTTCTTCATTATTTATTTTTGAAAAGTCAAAAAAAGTTTCATTTAATAAACAGGAGTCCTTTTTAAATTTTTGGGCAAACTTTTTCTTTAAAGATTTTTTTATCATTTGATATCTGTAAATAATATCATCCGCTTTTCTTTTATAAAAAGCATATTTTACATCTTCAAATATGCTTGATTGTTTAAGTTCATCAAACATTAAATTTACTATATCAATAATATCAAGAAAATTTTTTCCGTTTTTTTGTAAAATAGAATTTTTACGGTTAATTCTGTAATAATATAAACGGTTACGAAGCATAGAAACACGTTTCGTTTTAAAATATATTGAAAAGAAAAAAGCTCCGTCTTCAAATATTTTATTTTCGGGAAACAGGGCATCGCATGTTTTTAGAAAACTGCTCCGATATATTTTATTCCATGCCATAACAGGAATATCCATAATGAATGATTTAGTATCTTCATAAGAAAAAATTTTGTTATCATAATTTTTTGAAAAAACAGAAAAATTAAAATAAGAGTCTTGTTGTATACATTGATTTTTTTCATCAAATAAATTTACGGCACACATTGCAATATCGCTATTAAATTTCATAATATTATCATGAAGTTTTTCCAGCATATCAGTAGCTATCCAATCATCGGAATCAATAAAACACAGGAAATTGCCTTTTGCATATTTCATCCCCGTATTTCTTGCAGATGATAATCCTCCGTTTTTCTTATCAATAATTTTTATTCTGATATCACGATTTTTATATTCTTCTAAAATTTTTCCGGAATTATCAGTTGAACCGTCATTAACACATATCAATTCAAAATCGGAAAAAGTTTGAACTAAAATACTATCAATACACTGTTTTAAATATTTTTCAACATTATATACGGGAACAATTAATGAAATTTCGGGATTAGACATTTTTTTCCTTTAAAATAAAACTATAGATATTTTATATGTAAAAAACACCGTAGTATATAATTAGCCTTATATTGAAATATTTTGTAATATATCTAAAAAATGCTATAATAATTTCGATAATAAAATTTTATAGAGGAAGTTATGATTGAAGCAGGCAAAATAATAAACTCGGTATTTAATAACAGCTTTATAAAAAGGCTATGCTTATATTTACATGATTGTGTACGGGAAGAAGTACAAAGTTCAACATTTAGAAATTTAAAGCAAGATAAAGATAACAAATGGATTTTTCTTGAATCGCCCAAAAAAGAAGCAGGAGCTTCAATTATTGACGGAGAAAAATTGTTCACGGCATACCCTGAACCTTTAAAACTTGATGGTTCCGATCCTTATTTAACCGAATTAATGCTTCAATGTAATAACAGTCAGAAAGATAAGTATTTAATATACGGTTATTTATTCTTAGTAGGAAAAAATTCCAAAACTAAACGTAAAAATGAATTTCTTACACCGTTATTGTATTCAACATGTAATTTGGAACGTGTAGGACGAAACGTAGAGTGCAGTATTCAGGAAGAAGGTTTATCGTTGAATACGGCAGCACTTACAAGTTTAATGCATTTTCAAGGTGAAGAAGATGAGATAGATAATCTGTTAGACGGATTATTGGAAGTAGTACCAAAACTTCCTTTAAAACAAGAAGATTTAAATATTTTTCTGATAACATTAAAATCATTAATTCCCGATTTGGAATTTGAATTAAATGCAGGGGATGAGCTTGAAAATAATATAGATAGCGTTGTAACAACGGTTGATGATTTAAAATCCGAGGGAGAAACTAATTCTGATACGGATGAAACAACCGTAAATAAAATAAAACCGGTAACAGATGCGGATAAAGTTGTATTGACAAATAAAAGTGCCATAATTTTGACAAAGCGTCCGAGTATATCGGCAGGTGTGCTGTATGAACTTACCCAGATAGCCGAAAAGTCATCGGGAACAATAAGAGAAACCGCATTAAATGTAATAAATGAAGAATTTTTACAAGGTCAGGGAAAAATGCCTTCAAAAATTATAAATGAAGGAGCAAGTTCTGATATTATTCCGTTAACACCATTATTATTGAGTGATTCGCAATGCGATGTTATAAAAAATCTTGAAGATAATACAATTTTATCTGTTTATGGACCTCCGGGAACAGGAAAATCTCAAACTATAGTTAATTTGGTATGTCATCTTGTTTCAAGCGGAAAAACAGTATTAGTGGCATCAAAAATGGATAAAGCTACCGATGTTATTGCAGATAGATTAAATTCATTCGGGGCACCGTTCCTTGCACTAAGAGCAGGTCGTGCAAATTATCAAAAACAATTATCAATGGATTTACAGGATTTAATAGCAGGAAAGGCTGATATTGATTCTGGTTTTGAAAATTCAATTCTTGTTGATTCCGAAGATATGAAAAAACTTCTTTATGAAATTGATGAAAAAGAAAATATGTGCGAAGACATTATTAAACTTGAAAATTATTGGCATAAATTCAATAAAGAACAAGAAGTAATGATGAAAATCTTAGGTAAAGTTGAAATTTTAACAGGGAAGTTATCATTTTCAGAACTGGATAAAATAGAGGAAATTATTAAGCAGCTTGAAAAATACATGTTAAAAGACAGTTTGTTTTCAGGATTTTTTACTCTTATAGCAAATCAAAAATTAAAAAAACTTATAAACAGAAAAGATTTTAAAGCAAATTTTGAAAATATTCAAAAAATAAGGCTTGAACTGGAATCAGCACGGTTATCGGCACAAATACGCCAAACGGAACGAAAAATACAAAAAAACGACAATATAAACAAATTGCTAAGTGAAATTAAAATTTTAAGAATGAAACGAAAAGCACTTGCGATAGACATATTAAAAGGCAAGAGAAGAAATGCATTAAAAGGTTTATTGCGTGATCAGGTAAAACGTCAAAGGCTTATAGTGCATACGAAAGCACTTGTAACAAAAAAACAAAATCTTCAAAACAGGCTTTTGGAAGATGAAGATTTCAAACCGTTATTAGAAGCCTTCCCGTGCTGGTGTGTTACAAATTATGCCGTATCAAATTCATTGCCGCTAAAACCCGGAATGTTTGATGTCGCAATTATAGATGAGGCTTCACAATGCGATATAGCAAGCTGTATTCCTATTTTATACAGATGTAAAAAAGCAGTAATTGTCGGTGACGATAAACAGCTTCCTCATTTATCATTCTTGGAAAAATCAAAAGAACAGTCTTTTTTAAGTCAATATGAAATTCCTGATAAATATCAATTGATGTGGCGTTTCCGTTCAAACTCAATGTTTGATATTGCGAGTTATTATTCAATAAAACCTGTATTATTGGATGAACATTACAGAAGTGCTTGGCCTATAATTGAATTTAGCAATAAAGAATTTTACGGCGGAAAAATGAGAATAATGTCAAATTCAGGTGATGAAAAGGCATTAGAATTGATAGTGGTTCCCGATGGCAAAGCTGATTCGGAGATTACGAGAAATCCTGCTGAAGTTGAAGCAATTATGCAAAGACTACAGGAATTAATAAATGAAGACAGCGAAAAAGAAAAAGCAGATGAAAACCATAAACCTGTAAGCATAGGAATTGTTTCACCGTTCAGAGGACAGGTTGAACTTATAAAAAAAGCACTTTCGCAATTATATCCTGATGCATTATTAAATAAATACCAAATAGAAGCAGGTACGGCTCATACATTTCAAGGTGATGAACGAGATATAATGATGTTATCATTGGCTGTAGCGAATAACAGTTTTAATCAAAGTCTTACATTTTTGCAGATACCGAATTTATTCAATGTTGCAATAACAAGAGCCAGAAAAAAACAAATAGTATTTTTATCTAAAGATCCAAAAAGTCTTCCTCCGGGGCTGTTAAAAAATTATATAGAGTACGTTGATTTTTATATTAAAAAGCAAGATTTAATAGAGGCAAATGAAGTAGATAAAAGTTATTATAAAAACGAATTTGAGAGGGAAGTTGCCCAAGTATTTAAAGATGAAGGTTTTGATGTACGTGCGGGTAGAAGTATAGCCGGTGTAAGTTCTGATTTAACAATAAAAAATAAAAATACCGGAGCTGAAGTAATAGTTGAATGTGACGGTGTTGAAGACAATATAAAATCAACAAAAACACAAATGCAAAAACAAACATTAATAGAAAGAGCAGGTTTAAGAGTTGAAAGGTTATCATATAGAGAGTGGCAATTAAGTAAACAAGGATGTATAGATAGAATTAAAAATATATTATTATAAAATTAAGAATAAACTTGACTGTTTAAAATGTTGTTGATTTAATAATGTATATTGGAAACTTGATGTAGTGCAGCTTGACTCTGCCGACGAAAAAGCAACCAAAGTTGCTTTTGAGGAGAGGTAGCACCTCGCTCATTTTGATAGACTGATATGTAAATGACAATTAAATAATATTTTCGGGATGTAGCGCAGCTTGGTAGCGCACCTCGCTTGGGACGAGGGGGTCGCAGGTTCAAATCCTGTCATCCCGATTCTTTATAAGACAAGGGTTTTAAGGTTTTTCTTAAATCCCTTTTTTTATGAAAAAATCTGTTT
>CAJONH010000129.1 GCA_905235825.1 Candidatus Gastranaerophilales bacterium | reverse complement strand
GTTTTAATATAGAAATTTTATCTCCGGAATCACTATACATAACGTTATCCAGTTTCAATTTATTAACTTCAATCATGTGCTGTTTATCGTATACGGGGGTAGATGAAGTTACCGCAGAAGGATCTATAATTGCACTCGGGTCATAAAAAATTGTAGATGTTGAGTTGCCCGAATCATATAATTTTGCATTTTCCATAGGCAGAGTATCAAGTCCTACTATTACACTCTGATTTGCACCTACAGCCGAAAATGCAACATTGTTCTGATCAGTCCAACGCCATATTAATTCACGCTGCTGCCCTGCTTTTCTTGTAATTGCAGGAATTGCTGCCGATAATACAATACTTATTACAAGTAATGAAATTAATAATTCGGCAAGTGAAAAGCCTTTAAATTTCTTGTTCATTGTTTCTATCTTTCCATTTTTTATAATTAAATTTCATATCTTTTATATTAATTCCCAATTCTTTCGATTTTTCTTTCATTTCTTTAAGCAGTTTATCTTTTTTTAGGTAAAGCTCATTAGCTATAAATGAATCCTTGCAAATTACCACTATTATATCATCCTTGAGAACATCATATACTCTCGATATCTGTGATAACTTCACACCTGCAATATCTACCCAAAATTCTTCAAGACAATCTATCTTTTTTTGATGTTTATCATCATACTTAAAATCAATTGTTTTAATTATGTCTTCAATTAATTCAAAGTTAGAATTGTTAAGTTTTTTCATACCGATTTATTATATAATATTTTGTATTTTTTTTCAAAACATTAACTTTTTTAAACAAGAACAGCAATATAGAAAATAATACAAAATTGTTTGTGTTACTATAACTGTATGAAAAGTTATATTCTACCATTAATTTTAACGTTATTTGCAGGAATGTCAACACTTGTAGGCGGTTTTATAACTTTTTTTATAAAAAGAAATAATTTACAGGCACTTTCTGTCGGGCTTGGTTTTTCTGCAGGTGTTATGGTATATGTCAGTTTATCCGAACTTGTTCCGAATTCTGAGATGATTTTAAAAAATTATTACGGTTTATTTGGTTCAAAAGCTATGGTTTTCGGAGGTTTTCTTTTTGGTGTAATAATTGCCGTCCTTATAGATTACTTTATACCCGATCATATAGAAGATGACTTTTTGGGTTCGCCGACAAAGAAACAGCAGAGGAGAAGAATAAAAAGAGCAGGATTAATTACTGCACTTGCAGTTACACTGCATAATCTGCCTGAAGGTATGGCTACATTTTTAGTATCAAGTCAGGATTTAGCTCTTGGTATTCCTGTCGCAATAGCCATAGCAATTCATAATATACCTGAAGGTATTGCAATTGCACTTCCTATTTTTCACTCAACGGGCAAAAAACGTCTTGCGGTCTTATACTCGTTTTTATCAGGCATATCAGAACCCGTTGGCGGTTTAATCGGTGTTATCCTTTTGAAAACCATATTACCCGAACAATCAGTCGGTATTATGACCGCTGCTGTTGCAGGCATTATGGTTTATCTCTCTTTTGACACACTCTTGCCTTTAGCCAGAGAATACGGAGAAAATCATCACGTTATCATCGGCATAATTACAGGCATGCTTATTATGAGCTTTAGTTTAATTTTTCTATGATAAATTTTTATTAACTATTGAGCTGAGGGCATTAGCAAGTTTTGTTATAAACTTTTGATTATGCTTCATTTGCTGTTCTGTTTTATGTGTATTCACTTCCGTATTACTCTCATTATACGTTAATTTTTCGTTATAATCAGCCTCTTGTCTTGTTAAAGCTCCTTTTTCTCTTAATATTTGTGCAAAATTATCTGCTTTTTTATATAATTCAGGATACTCTTTATCTTTTCCCTTTGCTTTCATTGCAGTGCACAAGGCTTCCATTAAATTAAATCCGTTGTTATTTTGGAGATTTGTATGAAATTCCTTTTCCCAATTTTCATTTAATCTTACTCTGTATGTTTCGGAAGAATTGTTATCACAATCCAGTATATCTTTACTTCCCATAACATCATAAAACATTAGATGTCTGTTTTTGGAAATAAAAAGTTCGGCAAATTTACCTTTTACAAACTCTGCAGGCTGCTGCAGAGTTTCTTGGGGAATATGCAGTAATTTTGAAAGTACTTTTATATTATTTTCTCTATTGGGATCTTTATAATTTTCCGAAAATAAACGTAAATTTTGATTATCGTGATTATGTCCCGTAATATAATTTTCAAGTCCTGTTTTATCAAAAAATTCAGGATTATTCCAACCTTCACCATTCAAATTCTGATATTGTCCCGTCAAAACCAGAGTGTGATTTTTTAAAAATGGTTTCAATCTTTTTGTATTTTCATCTATATAGTGAAAGTCTTCATAGCCTGCATCACCTTCGTATACAAGATTTTTTACGGTATTAAATTTTTCACCTTTTACTTCTTTTGCAGTTTTATCAATAAAGTTCAAGATTTTATCATCCATGCTTTTATGTTCTGTTTTTATTAAATTACCTTCATCATCACGATGTTTAATTAACGGATTTATATAAGCCCAGCCGACATCAAATCTTATACCGTCATAGTTTTCAAGAAAAAATTCAAGTTTTTGTTTGAATAACTTATGTGCTTCCGATTTTTCATCAGTTATTTCTTCATACTTTATTGCAGGAAGCCCCCAGCCTATAGAAGCATTTTTAATAAAAGCATCAGGAAATGCATTAATTTCATCGACACCAAACCCAATCTGACAATCTCCCCACAGTTCTTTCCCTTCTGAATTTAACTCTTTTTTTACATTTTGCAATTGCTTTTTTGCAATAAATTGATTAAATTTGAAAAAATCAACATCTTCCGAATGTTTTTCTTTTAATATTTTATATTGTTCCTGTTTTTGAGGTGAGTTTTCAAAATTTTCAAAAAAGTTATACGGAATTTCGCCTTTATCCATAAATGAGGCTATTGCAATTCGTTCATAAAATTTATTTATCGGTTTTTGCTTAAATTCTTCAAATTCTTTCTTTAAACTCAGCTGAACATCATTTTTTGGATTCATTACATTTTTATATGCACCTTTTAACGGTTTAAGTATAGGATAATCCTGATTTTTTCCAAATTCATTTTCATAATTCAGCCAATTTCTATCCACAAGTTTTTTAGATACTTCTTCCATATCTAAAACCTTAGTGCCTGTATATGAAAATTGTTTTATATAATTTTTAGTTAGACTGTTTTTATTATTTTCGGTTAATTCAAAAAAATCATTCTTATTAACAATATTTCCCCATTCTTTTGTGGTAAGTTCTTCAATATTAATTGTATCTTCACCGAGCGTTAATGCCTGACGCAGATATGGAATGCTGTGGCATATATTACCGTATTTGTCTATCTTCCCGTTTTTATCAAATTTTCCGTTTGGCATAACTTTAATTGCAGTTGCACCTGTATAAATGCTCATTGTTTTTAAAAATTCTTTTGTATAAGGTGAAG
>CAJONH010000128.1 GCA_905235825.1 Candidatus Gastranaerophilales bacterium | reverse complement strand
CATTAAATCAGTTATACCATACAACTTAATCCACTGAATTTTTTGATTAAACGTTTTACATCTTTTCTTATCAATAATCCACGATTTTTTTTTTAAATCAAATTTCAACGGCAGTTTCTCTTCCGTATTAAGATAAAACAGTTTAGCTAAATACAGAGGGTATTCGCTTTCATCTAAATTTTTGAGAAAATAATAATCATAAGGCGGGTTCCCTATTTTATCTTTTAAATTAAATAAATTTTTTATAATAATTTTCAATTTATTTTTTCCTTAAAAATAAAATTTTCATGTTCAATTTAGCATAAAACAATAAAATAAGCAATATTTTTTATCTTAAAAGATAATTACAATAATCAACTTTAAATAATAGTATAAAGAGGGGATTAATGTATGAGTTCATTGCAGAAAAAATTAGGTATAAGAATACAAGAAATAAGAAAAAGTAAAAACATAACTCAGGAGAAATTTGCTGAATCTATTGGACTTAATGTGCCAAATGTAAGTAATTTAGAACATGGTAAAAAATTTGTTACAGCAAGAACATTGGAAAAAATAATAGATGTTCTTGATATAACCGAACGTGATTTATTTGATTTTGGACATATAAAACCGAAAGATGAGTTATTAGCTTTAATTAATGAAATATTAAGCAAAGCTGACGAAAAAGATATTCGCTATTACTACAGAATGATGAATTTATATAAAGAAAAATAATTCCGTTATAATAAAAATAAGACGGATTATAATCCGTCTTATTTTTATTTGTTTAAATAGTTTATTTAACCATTTGGTTCATAACTTCTTCAGCGAAATTATCTTTTCTTTTTTCAAGACCTTCACCTAAAGTCCAACGGATAAATTTATTTATTTCAAGTTTACCTGCTAAAAGAGCTTCAACTGTCAAATCGGGATTTTTAACAAACGGCTGTTCAAGTAAGCATTTTTGAGCCATAAGTTTATTAACTCTGCCTTCAACTATTTTAGCTCTGATATTTTCCGGTTTTTTAGCAAGGTCTTCTTTTCCCATTTCAATTCTTGTTTCTTCGTCAATAACTTCTTGCGGAATTTCTTTTCTTGAAACAAATTCAGGAGCAGATGAAGCAATATGAAGTGCAACATCTTTTAACAATGTTTCATCTTGTTTTGTTGCAGATAATAAAACACCGATTTTTCCGTTATGTACATAAGTAGCGAGATTACCTTCAAGAACCGAAAATCTTCTTATACTTATTTTTTCACCGATGGTAGCAGTTTTATCTTTTACCAAATCAGCTATAGACATATTGCATTTAGGGCAAATTGAAGCATTTAATGCATCCAAATCAGCAGGTTTTGTTTCAGCAATATGTTTAGCAACATTATTAACGAATGTTTTAAAGTCTTCATTTTTTGCAACGAAGTCTGTTTCGCAATTTACTTCAACAATTGCACCTATCCCGTTTTCGATATATGTAGCAACCAAACCTTCAGCAGCGATACGGTCTTGTTTCTTTTCAGCAGAAGCAATACCCTTTTGTCTTAAAAATTCCATTGCCTTTTCCATATCTCCGGCACATTGTTCAAGAGCTTTTTTTGAATCCATAAAGCCTGCACCGGTTTTTTCTCTAAGTTCTTTTACCATTACGGCTGTAACTGTCATAATAAAAATCCTTTCTTTTAATATTTGAAAGTGTAAACTAAAAGCGGAGAGTTAAAAAATAACTTTCCGCTTTATTGAAACTATGCTTCAACTTCGGCAGATGCGGCAGTTTCTTCCTGTTTTACTTCTTCTGAAACACCTGCATCTTCAGCTTTAATTGATTGAATTTTTTGTATTTGATTAGCTTTATTTTCTCTTAATTGTTTACCTTCAAGAACTGCATCTGCAAGTTTAGAGCAAACCAATTTAATAGAACGTATGGCATCGTCATTACCCGGAACTATATAATCAATGCCTTCGGGATCTGCATTGGTATCGGCAAGGCAGATAACGGGGATATTTAATTTATTTGCTTCGGCAATTGCGATTGCTTCTTTTTTCTGGTCAATAACAACCAATAAATCGGGCATACCTCTCATTTCTTTTATACCGCCCAATGTTTTGGTTAATTTAGCTAACTCTCTCATAATACGTGAAATTTCTTTTTTCGGCAATTTTTCCATTTGACCGGAAGTTGAAAATTCTTCCATTTCTCTGAGTTTATTGACTCTGCCTCTGATTGTTTCAAAGTTGGTAAGCATACCGCCTAACCATCTTCTGTTTACGTAGTATGCACCTGCTCTTAATGCTTCTTCCGCAACTACATCAACAGCTTGTTTCTTTGTCCCAACAAAAACCACATTTTTACCTTTTGCTGCGGCATCTCTAACAACGTTGTATGCTTCATCAAGTTTTTCCGAGGTAATTCTCAAATCTAATACATAGATTCCGTTTCTTGCACCGTAAATAAACGGTTTCATTTTCGGATTCCATTTTTGTGTTTGGTGACCAAAGTGTACACCTGCGTCAAGTAATTCAATCATTGATGCTACCGGCATCTTGTTTCTCCTTTTTATTTGTAACTCTCGAATTGACTGCCAATCTTACATAAGACTAAACTGCCTGTAATTGAGTATGAAAATCAATTTTATGCAATCTATCGGCTTCGCAACTCACTAACATGATATTATAAACAAAAAAAAAGTAAATTAAACTGTTCTTTTTCTTAAATTTATTGTAATATTGAATGACAGGAGATTTTTATGGATTTATTGAGCCTTATAAATTCCGAAAAGGATATTGAAAAATTAAAAGAAATATCGCTGGAGCATATAGATAATATGTACAGAAACAAGAAATGCGAAGCAAATCAAGCCGATATATATGAATTTATACTTGGAAGCATTGATTTAAGCACTAATTTTGAATATTGCGAAAATCCAAAAGTAAGTATTGTTATTCCCGTTAAAAATAATTTTATAATGACATCTGCACTTTTGCAGTCAATCAAAAAAAATACAAAGGGAATTGATTATGAAGTTATAATTGCGGACGATAATTCTGAAGACGAGGTATCTCAAATTGAATATTTCTTTGGCAACTTAAAACGAATAGTTAATGATACCGGATGTGAAGGATTTATATACAATATGAATAATGCAATTTCAAAGGCAAGAGGTGAATATATATTCTCCATGAATAATGATATGATGACTTTGCCGGATTATCTCGGAGAACTTTTAAAAGTAATTGAAAATGATAAATCAATCGGTATTGCAGGTTCAAAAACTCTTAATATTGAAAATTGCGTTGATGAATGCGGTATGAATATAACGAGAAATCTTGAATTTAAATCAATAGGTCAGAATGAACCCTCTGATTTTAATGATGATAAAGATTATATTGATTGTGATTATTGTTCAGGTTGTGCAATTTTATTCAGACGTGATGTTTTTGAAAAAGCAGGTAAATTTGATGTTAATTTAGCACCTGCATATTTTGATGATTCTGATTTTGCTTTTAATTTGAAATATAATTTCGGTTTGAAATCAGTATGTGTTCCAAAATCAAAAATATATCATTTTAAAGGAATTTCATATTTGGAAACAGAAGAAAAACTGGATTTAAGCAGAAGAAACAGTTTATATTTTTTCCAAAAATGGCGAAACCAGATTAGATAGATGAACGGGAATTTTTTATGGATCTTTATGAAACAATAAATTCGGAAACAGATATTGTAAAACTAAAAGAACTCACACTTGAGCATTTACGGATTTTATACAGCGGAGTTGAATCCGAAGCCAAACGGGGTGCGGTTTATAAATTTATACTTGATAATGTTGATTTTGGTACGGATTTTGAATATTACGAAAATCCAAAGGTCAGCATTGTTATTCCCGTTAAAAATAATTTTGCGATGAGTGCAGCTCTTTTAACCGCAATAAAAAGAGATACTCAGAATATTGATTATGAAATAATCATTGCTGATGATAATTCGACCGATAAAATAGTTCAAATAGAAAGTTTATTCAAAAATGTAAGACGTATAGTAAATGATACCGGTCATGACGGGTTCATTTACAATATGAATAATGCAATTTCAAAGGCAAGAGGGGAGTATATATTCTCAATGAATAACGATATGATAACACTTCCCGATTATTTAACCGAGCTTTTAAAAGTAATCGAAAACGATAAATCAATAGGTATTGCAGGTTCAAAAACACTTAATATAAAATGTCTTGTTCGTGAATGCGGAGTAAAAATGCTCAAAGACGGCAGTCTTAATCGACTTGGTGTAGATGAAGCAATTGATTATATGGATGATAAAGACTACATTGACTGCGATTATTGTTCAGGATGTGCAATTCTGTTCAGACGTGATGTTTTTGAAAAAGCCGGAGGATTTGATATTAACTTGGCTCCGGCTTATTATGATGATTCTTCATTTGCTTTTAATTTAAAATATAACTTTGGGTTAAAATCAGTGTGTGTTCCGAAATCAAAAATATTTCATTTTGTTTCAAGGTCATATAAAAATGTGGATAAAATAAAAGATATATTGGAAAAAAACAAGAAATATTTTGTTGAAAAATACGGTAAATATATAAATTGATTGGTTTTGGCGGCAATATACCACGGTGTATAATGTCTGCTTGTCTTTACATAAATTAAAACATAAATACTATTTTATTTGTGTTTGAAATATAATTCCCATATAAAAATTTATACAAGAGGGATTAGTTTATGAAATTTCTAAAAATTGCGGGGATAAGTTTTGTTTCTCTGATTGTTATTTTATATTTGACTGTTTTATTTGCAGTTCCAAATGTTGTGAATTTAAACAATTTTAAGTCAGATATTCAAAAAATGCTAAAAGAGCAGGCCGGTCTTAATATGGATTTTACCGATGCCAAAATTACGGTTACTCCTTTATTATCGGCAGGTATTAAAGCTGATAATATAAATATTATGTTCCCTGATAATTCATCTTTATTCAATGCCGAATCTGTAATAGGAAGAATTTCACTTCCTCAATTAATTTTAAAAAACATAAATGTTACGAAAGCAGAAATTACTAATCCTAAAATTAATATCGATATAACTGATGGAAAAGAGTATAAACTCGTAAAACATTTTGAACAGCTCGGTTCTATACAAGAAAAACAAACTACACAGGAGCAGACGAAAACTGAAACTAATGATTTATTTGATTTATCATCAATAAAGATAAATGTTCCCGAAATCAAAATTTTAAATTATTCTTTGTTTATTAATGATATTAAAACATCAGATTATCTTAAATTAAGAGGAGATGAACTTTTATTGTCGTATAAAGACGGTAAAACGGCTTCCGTTAAAACTATTGCAGAACTTTTTGTTAATGAGAATAAAAATATTACGGCAAATATTGATGTTGATACTTTCCTGCCCAAAACGGAACAAAAATCGGATAATTCGGAAATAAAAACGGAAACTTCACAAAATATTCAATTTATTAACCCTGTTGCAGTATATAAAGCCTATAATCTTAAAACAAATATTGATACTAAACTAAAAATCAGGCAAAAAGATAACAAAATTGTTTCTAAAGGCTATCTTAATATTGACAATTTATCGTTAATGCTATCAGGACTTCAACTTCCCGAAAGTAAAATTCATATTAAAACAGATAAAACAAATGTTTCCGCCGATACTGAATTATATATTACGAATAATGAAAAACTTTCACTAAAAGCATCCGGAGATTACGGAAATAATCCTTCGGCAGATATGAAAATAAAATCTGACGAAATACATGCCGCAAATGTTTTAACTCTTGTTAAAGCGGCATTAGACAGTGCTAATATTAAAAATGATATTGACTTAATAAAAGGCAGCGGTTCTTTTTTGGCTGATACGGAATTTAAAACTGATTTAAAAAATTTAACTTCAAACGGTTCAATTACATTTAAAGATGTTGATATCAGAAATTCAAAGAAAAATTCACGCATAGCTAAAATAAATTCCATAATTTCTCTTGATGACAGTATTCTAAAATTTGTTAACACTACAGTTGAAATTTTTGATACGTTATTTAATATAAACGGAACAATTAATCAAAAATCTTTTGCCGATATAGATATCATTATGCAAAAAATGCCTTTATCAAAAGTATTTGAGCTATTTTTACCAAAAGAAATAAACAATACTTATAATGTTAATTCGGGAACGGTAAATCTGTCGGCAAATATTTCGGGAGAACTAAATTCGCTTTCCGGAAAAGCTAAAATGTCTTTAAATAATTTATCGTTAAAAGATACGGTTAACGGAATTAATTATTTAAATAATCTTTTAACGGCAGATATAACGAGTGATTTTAAAACGTTTAAAGGTAGTGTTAATAATTCTGATTTTAAACTTTCTATGGAAGGTATAAAAGTTAATTGCGATAAATTTTCAATGGAGGTCGGTGATAAGAATATCATTATTAATCCTGCCGTTTTGAGCATAAATAACTCTACAAATATTAATTTAAAAGGTACGGTCAATAATTATTTAAACAATCCTGTTTTTGACATAACCGCCGATGGAGGCATAAAAACCTCGGATATAAAACAATTTTTAGGTAATGATATTTCAATGTATATAAAAGAAAAAGGTACATTGCCAATAAATGCAAATATATCGGGAGATAATAAAACGCAAACAGTTTCGGCTTCAATTTCGGCAGATGCCGATAACTATATTACTCCCATTGATATCAGCGAAATTTTGAATAAAAATACCTTTGTAAATGCGGTAGTTGAAATTAAAGATAACAGACTTACGCTTAAAAATACGGGATTTTTCTCCAAAGAAGGAAGTAATAATAAGGAAATTGCGGGTGTTGATGGTACCATAAGCAAACTTAATACAAAAAATCCAATAATAAATACTCTTAAAATTAAAATACCAAATGACCTTAATATGTCATTGTCTGTTTTTCCTCAATCAAAATTGCTTGCAAAAGGTGATGTCGTAATTTCTGGTGAGTTAAATAATCCGAAAATAAGAGGTGATTTCAATATATCAAATATGTCAATCCCTGAATTGTATTTAACGGGAGAAAAAGCTACAGCAAAATTTGAAGATAAAAATTTTGATTTAGAACTTAAAAAGATAAATGCAAACGGTTCAGACTTTAATATTGTTATGAATGCAGATTTAACTCCTTCTAAATATTTTACGATTAAAACGTTAAATATAATTTCGGATTTAACAGATGCGGATAAAGTAATGAAAGTATCCGATGCACTTGCAAAGTATACGACACCGTCATCTTCAAATTCATCACAAAAATCATCATCGCAAAATTCTTCTGCATCAGATATTCCCGTTATTATAAAAGACGGAAGCATTGATATAAAAGAACTTAAATCAGGTACTATGACATTTACCGAAACAACCGGTAAAATTTCAATGATAAAAAATGTCTTTTATATCAAAAATCTTATAACATCGGGTTTTAAAGGGAAAATTAAAGGTGATGTTTCAATGAATTTGATAACGTCTGAAATAAATGCAAATTTAAAAGGAAACGGATTGGATGTGTCACAAACACTTTTAGAAGCTGCCGCAATGAAAGATACTTTAACGGGGACTATGGACTTTGATGCCGATTTATCATTAAAAGGCTCAACTTATGAGGAACAGGTTAAAACGCTGAAAGGAAATGTTGATTTCAGCATGAAAGACGGAAGCCTCGGCCCTTTAGGAAAAATTGAAAATCTTATTTCAGCAGATAATTTATCAAGTTCATCCGCATTGAAAACTCTGATTAATACAACATTGTCTTCAACCGTTGATACAAGTAAATTCAATACACTTAACGGACATTTGAGCTTTGATAAAGGTATTACTCAAATAAATCCTATAACTTCATCAGGTGATTATATGAGTACGTATATTTTTGGAAATTTTGACATCTTAAAAAATAATGCTGATTTGAAACTTAGAGGCAGACTAGGCTCAAAAGTCACAGAGTCAATGGGGCAGCTTGCATTGCTTAATCCTGTTAATGTTGTTAAATCTTCTTCTAATATGAATATGGTATTAGGCAGTCTTTTATTGACAATGTGCGAACAGGTTACTTCTGATGAACTATCACAAATTCCTGCTATTACAAAAGAAAGTTCGGATGAAAATACTGCAAAATTTCAGGTCGTAATAAGGGGAGATGCCGCAAAACCTTTGAAATTAGTTCGCTCGTTTAAATGGCTTGCAACCGAAACTCAAATAAAAGATGCAAAAAGTTATCTCGGAACTCTTTCGGTTATTAGTGTTCCTAAAGATGTAAAAGAAGTAAAACAACAAGCGAAAGATATTTTAAAAAGTTTGACATCAGAAGGTACTTCACAAATAAATCAGCAGGGTAAAGAAGTTGTTAATGCCGTTAAATCTCTGCTTAACAATTCGGCTTCGACGGAAAACAGTTTTGCCGGCAGTGAAAATTCTTCCGAGCCGTCATCTTCAAATTCAGGTGCGGTATCAATAAAAGACCAATTAAAACAGCTTAAAACAAGTACTTTAAAACAACTTGCGGAACAGGCAAAACAAGCTGTTTCAGAAAATAATTCTAACTCAGACTCACAATAATGTTCAGATTTATTTAAATTTGAATAGATTTAATAATTCTTTACAAAACATCAAATTTGTATATTTACATGTATTTACAACATTGTATGTTTGTGTTAATACGATAATGTAAGGAAGTAATCAAATGAGAATTGCACCGATAAATTTATGGATGAATAATTTTGAAAAGGCGAGTTCTGCTAACGGGTATGTACCTGCAACAAGCAGACACAATTCTCTTTCGGATATGGATTTCAATATCATTGCAGATACAATAAGATGCCAAAACTTGAAAAATCAAATGAATGTTCGTTTGATGAGTTTAAAACGCAGTCTAAACAGTTGTATGGCTCAAAATTTATATCAAAACGGCTAGTAGAAGTTAAGCGTTTTTTCAGCATGGCAGCACATTTATATACTTGGTATTTATATATTATTTTACAGTAAATAAGTCTAAATACCTGTCATATAAGAATGACTGAATTTTAAGCTGTATTACCGTAACATTGTAATAGTTGCCTAAAATTTATTTTACAATACCGTATTCCCTTGCCGTTTCAGTTATAATTTGTACGGCTTTGTCTATTTGTTCAAATGTTAAATCCTTCATCATACAAAGTCTTAAGCGGCATTCTTTTCTTCTTACGGCAGGATACGTTACAATATTTACATAAACCCCTCTTTTTCTGAGTTTATCATACATTTCAAACAGAACAGGTTCACTGTATATCATAACGGGAACAACGGCTGATTGAGTATGTGCTATATCAAAGCCTGCATCAACCAATTTTTTCTTTAAATATTCGGTATTTTCAATAAGCTGTTTTCGACCTGCGGTATCTGTTTCAAGAAGTTTAAACACTTCGTTTAAACCGCCTGCAACGGAAGCAGGAAGTGCTGTTGAGAAGAAATAACTTCTTGCATACAATCTTAAATATTGAACTATTTTTCTTGAAGAAGCACAATAACCGCCCAAACCGCCGGGACCTTTAGATAACATACTAACGTGTAAATCTATTTTATCCATAACTCCGTAATGTTCTGCGGCACCTCTGCCAGTAGGACCTACAACACCAACACCGTGGGCATCATCAACCATAATACGGCAATGATATTTCTCTGCCAGTTCCGTTATTTTATCCAAAGGAGCAATATCTCCGTCCATAGAGAATACACCGTCAGTTATAATCAATCTTCCCGTTTTTTCTTTTGGGAGTCTTGATAAAATTCTTTCAAGCCCTTTCATATCACGATGAGGAAATACTTTAATTTCTGCTCCGGATAAAGCACAGCCGTCAAAAATAGAAGCGTGATTTGCCGCATCATTAATAATTACATCATTTTTACCGCATAATGCCGAAATAATGCCGACATTAGCACCGTATCCGCTGGGAAAAACAATACAATCTTCAACTCCGTGAAATTTAGCTATGCGTGCTTCAAGTTCTTTATGAATATCGGTAATTCCGGCATAGTTTGAAACTGCCCCCATTCCGTAACCGAATTGTTCAAGGGCTTTTCTCGCACCTTCCATGACTTTCGGATGCGTGGATAAATTTAAATAAGAATTTGAACCGAGCATTATAACATCATGAATACTGCCATCTTTTTCTCTTATTTTGGAATCTGCCTGCACTTTATTCATAGTAACCATGCCAAGTGCTTCATTCCCCGTTAAAACACCGCTTTGTAATACATCATCCAGTCTGTTTGTTTTATCGAATAAATCTTCACCTTCAAGTGTATCTATAAAGTTTTCAAATTTTATATTTAAAGATTTCTTTTCCTCTGTTTCGAGCATTATTCCTCTCCGCTTATATTGTCATGGCATTGCCGCTATTACTGTAATTATAATATAAATATAACTTAAAAAAATGTAATAATAAATTTTTTTAAGTATTTTGAGATATCTTTTATGCTAGAATTTATTTATGTTTACAGGATTGGTCGAAGAACAGGGAAAAATAAAAAAGACGGAATTATCTTCAAATGGAATGGAAATAACCGTTGAATGCAGTAAAATACTTGAAGATGTAAAAACAGGTTCGAGTATTTCAATAAACGGTGCCTGCCAGACAGTAACCGAATTTGGGAAAAATTATATAAAAGTTCAAGCATCTAATGAAACCTTAAATGTAACAACATATAGAAGCCTAAAACAAGGAGATTTGGTTAATCTTGAACGAGCACTTACTCTTTCTTCAAGACTTGACGGTCATATTGTAACAGGTCATATTGATTGTACCGCTAAATTTATTAACAGCACAATTGACGGTTTTTCAAAAAGATTTTTCTTTGAATTACCCGAAAATTTTTCAAAATATGCTATTTATAAAGGCTCTATCGCCGTAAACGGTGTAAGTCTGACAATAGCTTCGATTGAAGATAATGTTTTTTCCGTAGAACTTATTCCTTCAACGTTAAAAGAAGTAAATATAGCAAATTTACAAAAAGGTGATTTAGTTAATATAGAAACCGATATATTTGCCAAATATACCGAAAAAATAGTACAATTTAAAAAGAATAATAAAATAGACTATGAATTTTTAACAGAGAACGGATTTGTATAAAATGAGTGAAATTCAATTTAATACCATAGAAGAAGCTATAGAAGATTTTAAACACGGCAGACCCGTTATAGTTGCCGATGATGAAGACAGGGAGAATGAAGGTGATGTCATTATTCCCGCCCAATTTGCAACTCCGCAGGTTATAAATTTTCTGATATCACAATGTAAAGGTGTATTATGCCTTGCTTTGACGAGAGAAAAAGCGGAGAAACTGGGATTATCGGAAATGGTCAGCCATAATACCGACCCCAAAGGTACAGCATTCACTCAGAGTATAGATGCTGTGAGAAAATTCGGAGTTACAACAGGTGTAAGTGCTTATGATCGGGCTAAAACAATAGAAGTCGCCGTAGCATCAGATGCTTCCGCTTCCGATTTATCACGTCCCGGACACATATTTCCGTTAATAGCAAGAAAAGGCGGAGTACTTGAAAGAGTCGGTCATACCGAAGCCTCTGTTGACCTTTCTCGCCTTGCGGGTTTGACTCCTGCCGCCGTAATTTGCGAAATAGTTAACGAAGACGGAACAATGGCTCGTCGTGATAATCTTGTTGAATTTTCAAAAAAACATAATCTTAAATTTATTACAGTAGCTCAATTAATTGAATACAGACTTCAAAAAGAAATGTTCATGAAACGTGAAGCCTCTGCTAATTTACCTTCCGACTTCGGTAATTTTAAAATATACGGATATATAAATACATTGGGAGGTATGGATCAGGTTGCAATAGTAAAAGATGACGGTTCGGATAAAATTCCGCTTGTAAGAGTTCATTCCGAATGTTTAACGGGAGATATTTTCCACTCAAAACGCTGTGATTGTCAAAATCAGCTTGAAGGTGCTTTAAAACTAATAGAAGATTACGGAAAAGGTGCCTTGGTATATATTCGAGGTCATGAAGGCAGAGGCATAGGACTGGTTAATAAAATTAAGGCTTATGCTCTGCAGGAAAAAGGTCAGGATACTGTTCAGGCTAATATATCACTCGGTTTTCAGCCTGATTTAAGAAACTACGGAATAGGAGCTCAAATTCTTCGTGATTTAGGTTATACAAAATTTAAACTGATTACGAATAATCCTACAAAAATCGTTGCATTAAAAGGCTACGGACTTGAAATTACGGAAAGAATAGCACTTAAAACTCCGTTAAATAAATATAACGAAAAATATATTCATACAAAAATAGATAAAATGGAACATCTAATTGATTTATAAAGAGGAATATTAACGGAAATTATATTAATGTATAAAACAGAAGCATACAGTGATATATATAAAAAGGTCTTTATGGGAGTTTATAATAATTTTAAAGAAAATGCCCGTGAAGATTACCATTTTGAATTGGAGCCTTTAGAATATGAAAATTTTATAAAAAGCATAAAAGACGAACTAATTCAGTGCATTATCCTTTTTGAAGATGATATTCCGACAGGTTTCCTCGCTTATACAACAATTATTTCAGAGTCTGTTGAACTAAATATAATTCATTGTATAGGCAATAAAGACTTAAATCAAAAACGAAGACTTCTGCTTGAAAAATTTATTGAAATAAATAAACATTTGATGAAAGAAAAAACGGTTACATATCCTATGTTGGGAAAACAGGCTGATTTTGCCGATGATATTGATGATTACGGTTTTAAAATTGTTAATACTCAAGTTATGCGTATTAGCTTGAACGAAACTTCATTACAGTATAATATAAAATCCGAAAAAAACTACGAACTCGATAAAGATTTTTCAATCAGTAATTGGCATAATTCATATAAAAATGATGCAATTTATGTAATAAATCAGTCCTTTAAAAATTCTTCCGACTCTCTGTTTGATGCCAGATTTACAACATATAACGGCTGTACGGATATTATAGAAAAAATAACGGAAAATATCTACGGGCTGTTTTTACCGGCAATAACGAAAGTATTACTCTATAAAAAACGGCCCGTAGGTTTTTGTTTTGCGAACCTAACTAACGATAAAATTGCGAATATACCTATTACGGCTATTCTTAAAAAGTACAGAGGTAACGGTTTTAGTAACGTGTTGATAAAAAACTTGTTATCTGATCTTTTTAACTATTCAATTGTCGAAGGTCGATTGCTTAAAGAAATTAATGTAAGCTGCGATGTTGATAATATTCCTGCCGTCAGCATGTATACATCTGCAGGTTTTACTAAAGACTATAAATACCCGATGGCATATCATTCAGGTTTGGCTTAGTTATTACTAAAAACAACCTTCATTGTTGATAAGTTTTTTAAAGAAATCATTTTATGTTTAATTTTTTGTTCTTCATTTATTTTGAAGATTCTGCAAATTCTTTGTATTTCCTCTATTTGTTTTCTGGAAGATAATTTATATACATTTTTAATCGGTTCGCTTATTGTTCCTAAAACACCATCTAATTGTAATTCGTTCATATTGTTTAATCCCCTAATTAATGTTTAAATTCTAAATCCCTCTGTGTATATATAAAGTATTTTTGTTTTAAAAAATTGCCTTTTTGGATTAACAATTGTAAAGTTTTGTGATAATATAGAAATACGGAGGATATAACAATGATTGTAGACAGTTTGAAAAATTCAGAAAAATATATTACTTTACATAAAGATTTTGAGCTTGTTTTTAACTATATTAATACACACAATTTGATTGATATGGAATGCGGCAGGCATGAATTAAGGGAAAATGAAGTATTTTTTAATTTACAGGAATATGAAACAAAGTCTGTACAAAAACTTGAAGCCCACAAAAAATATATAGATATTCAGGTTGTAGTCAAAGGCGAAGAATTTATGGGCTATACTAATATTGATACGACAACAGTAAATGAAACATATAATGAAGAAAAGGATGTAATGTTCTTAGAAGGTAAAGTTGATAAATTAAAAGCTGATAATAAAACCTTTTTAATTTTTTATCCGCAAGATGCCCACATGCCTGCTTTATGTATAGATAAGCCTTCTGTTGTAAAAAAAGCTATTTTTAAAATTTTATATTGAAATGCTTTCAAATTCAGTTAATATCCAACATTGTATACGTACCTTGTAATAATATGTTTTTCATTGTAACATAATACTATGAAAAGGGTAATGATTATATATCCACCGGGAAGGGCTTTTCAACGTGGAGAGGACAGGTGTCAGGTAGATATAGAGTCTTCTTTTGTTAATTGTTGCAGAGCTTGTAATGACCTTGGATATGTTGCATCTTGCCTAAAAAGTCCGGATTATAATGTTTTTCTCAGAGATTATCAAGCAGAAAGACTTTCTTTACAGGATTTTTTGAATGATATAAAAATGTATGCTCCTGATATTATATTTATTAGCACAACAAACGGTAGTATATATTATGATTTAGATGTTATAAGTGAAGTAAAAAAAATAAAAAATAATATCGCTGTAATACTAAAAGGTGCATTATTTTTTAATCCGCACAAAGAATTTCTTGATAAAATTAATTTATCCGATATCGATTATTTAATAGGCGGAGAAATTGAATTTATTATTAAGGGTTTAATTGATGCCCATTTTAAAGATAAATCTCTGCTTAAAAATATTCAAGGTATATCATATAAACAAAAAAATGAATGGATTATACAAAATGTAACGGAATTTAATCAAGATTTGGACAGTTTGCCGTTTCCTGATAGAAGTCTTATGAAAAATGAACTTTACGTAAATCCTGCAACAAATAAACCTATGGCATTAATAACAACAGCAAAAGGATGCTGTTTTAATTGTTTTTACTGTCTTTCACCTATAATATCAGGGAAAAAAGTCCGATTTCGCTCATCAAAAAGTATTTTTGATGAGATAAAAGAATGCACGGAAAAATATAACATTTTTGAATTTTTCTTAAAATCGGATACCTTTACAGCAAACAGAGAAAGAGTTATTGAATTATGCAAACTTTTAATTAATTCCGGTCTTAACAAAACAATAAGCTGGACAGCCACAGCAAGAGTTGACACCATTGATGATGAACTTGTAAAAATAATGAAAGATTCAGGGTGCAAATTGCTAGCATTTGGTTTTGAATCGGGAAGTAATGAGTCGCTAAAAAAAATGAAAAAAGGAACAACCATAGAACAAAACTGTAGAGCGGCAAAATTATGTAAAAAATATGACATAAAAATTTTGGGTCATTTTTTAATAGGCTTCCCTTGGGAAAATGAAACTCATATAGAAGAAACAAAAAAACATATTTTTGAACTTGATGCGGATTATATTGAAATTTCAGTTGTTGTTCCTTATTATAAAACTCCTGTTTATGAAGAATTATTTTTCGATAAAGAAATTGATATTTCTGATATTTTAGGTCATGATTCATATAAAAATATTACAAATTCTATTTCTAAGTTATCTTCTAAACAGTTATTAAAATTCAAAAAAGATATTGCACTGAAATTTTATCTAAGACCATCTTATATAATAAAAAAGTTTAAACAGATAAAATCCCCGTTGGTTTTAAAAAATTATATTTACTATGGTTTCAGGATGATAAAGAATTCCATTATAAGATAAAATAGATTTAATAAGCAAAAAGGACATTAAGATTTAATAGCTTAATGTCCTTTTTTATAAAAAATATATTATTTGTATTTTCTATAAATTAATACAGCATTATGACCGCCAAATCCAAATGAATTGGTAAGTGCAATATTCACATCAGCTTTTAGTGCTTTATTTGCAACATAATTTAAATTAGCAACTTCTTCATCTAAATTATCCAAATTAATTGTAGGCGGAACAATGCCATGATTAATAGCATTAATACATATAACCGATTCAGCAGCCCCTGATGCTCCAAGCATGTGTCCCGTAGAAGATTTTGTAGAACTTACTTTTAGATTTTTATTTTTTTCTTTATCTCCAAACACCCTTGCAATAGCTAAAGATTCAGCTATATCGCCAAGATGTGTGCTTGTTCCATGGGTATTAATATAGTCTACATCTTCTGCCTTTATACCCGCATCTTTCAGTGCAAATTCCATTGCTTTTCCGGCACTGGAACCGTCAGGACAGGGGGCTACAACATCATAAGCATCACCGGTCTGACCATAACCTATGATTTCGGCATAAATTTTAGCACCACGTTTTTTAGCATGCTCAAGTTCTTCTAAAACAAGCATACCGGCACCCTCTGCCATAACAAAACCGTCACGGTCTTTATCATAAGGTCTTGATGCTTTTTCAGGCTCATCGTTCCTTTTTGATAGTGTTCTTGCAGCAGTAAATGCACCTATACCAATCATGCATATAACAGCTTCACTTCCGCCTGCAATTATTGCATCTGCTTCATCATATTGTATTGTTCTAAAAGCATCGCCTATACAGTGAGCAGAAGTCGCACAAGCAGAAACAACCGCCTTATTAACACCTTTTGCACCAACCTCCATTGATATTTTACCGGCACACATATCACATATTAACATTGGAATAGTGAAGGGAGAACACTTTGTAGGACCTTTAGTCAGCATTGCATAATAACTTTTTTCTATAGTTTGAAAACCGCCTGCGGCAGCTCCTGCAATTACACCAAACCTATAAGGATCAATATCCGATTCTTTAATTTTTGAATCAGCAACAGCTTCTCTTGCCGCAACAATAGCATACTGCAAAAATTTATCAAGTCTTTTTGCTTCTTTTGCATCAAAATAGTCTTCAGGATTAAAGTCTTTTTTCTTAATTTCACCGCCGATTAGTACAGTATGCCCGCTCATATCTTCCATATTCTAAATCTTTGAAACACCGCTTCTGCCTTCTGCTACGCCGTTCCATAATTTATCAGAGCCGACTCCGAAAGGAGATATTACCCCCATGCCTGTAATTACTACTCGTCTTTTTGTCATTTTGCCACCTTTGTAAATTCTTTCATCATGTGGAATAAGTGAAATATCTAATATAATGAGGAGAACTTACAGCGAAGAACTCCTCATTAATAAATCATTTGCGAAATTCATTCGTCACTTAATTTGTGATTACGAATTTGCTTCGATATAATTTACTGCATCTTGAACAGTTGCAATTTTTTCAGCTTCTTCATCAGGTATTTCGCATCCAAATTCTTCTTCAAAAGCCATAACTAATTCTACGGTATCCAAAGAATCAGCACCTAAATCTGCAGTAAAACTTGCTTCGGGAGTAACAGCACTTTCATCTACGCTTAATTGTTCAACAACAACTTTCTTTACTCTCTCTAAAACGTCACTCATTTTTTCTACCTCATTTTCATTAACTTATACTACATTATTTTCTTATTATGAATTTATTATACTATTTACAATTAAATTTGCAAATTGTTTACATTTTAGACAACAAGCCCGCCGTCAACACCTATTACCTGCCCTGTTATATAAGTTCCTTCTTCGGCTAAAAATTTAACTGTTTTTGCAATATCTTCAGGTGTTCCCAATCTTTTCAGCGGAATATGTTCTGCTATTTTTTCTGTTTCAAGCCCCTTAGTCATGTCTGTTTGAATAAATCCGGGAGCTATTGCATTAACTCGTATGTTTCTGGAACCGAGTTCTTTTGCAAGTGATTTTGTAAATCCTATTAAACCTGCTTTAGCCGCAGAATAATTAGCCTGTCCTGCATTTCCCATTTTTCCGACTATACTGGACATATTGACAATACAACCTGAGCGTTGTTTTACCATTGTTTTAATAATAGGACTTGTCATGTAAAAAGCACTGTTTAAATTTGTATTTATAACTGCTTCCCAATTATCGCTGTTCATTCTCATAAACAAGCCGTCACGTGTAATTCCCGCATTATTGACAAGTACATCCAATTTCCCGAAATCGGCAAGAATTTCATCCGCAGCTTTTTGGCATGCCTCTTTATTTGATACATCAAACTTATACGCTTTTGATTTTACATTCAAATCTGTTATATCTTTAACTGTTTGATTTGCTGCTTCATCATTACCGGCATAAGTTATAGCAACATCATAACCTGCTTTTGCAAGTTCAACGGCACATGCTCTGCCTATACCTCTTGATGCTCCCGTAACTAACGCAACTTTTTTTTCACCATCTGCCATAATTTATCCTTTACATTAATCATTTTTAATTTTATATTTTCCGTAGTGTTGTAAAAAACAGGTTTTACCTCCACTACACAAGTTCCTTTTCTTTTATTTCATTTACGGTACTTGTTAAAGATTCCCAATCAAATACATTTAATGTTTTCAATTCAGGATTAATTTTTTTGTTTAAACCGGCAAGAACTTTTCCCGGACCTATTTCCATAAAATTTGTAATTCCGTCATCAGCAATATTATGGATTGTTTGAGTCCATAAAACAGATGAATAAATTTGTTTTGGAAGTTTTTCTCTGAACATTTTTCCGGAAGTTTCAGCTTTTGCATCTACATTCGTATAAACCGGAATATTAACATCATTAAAAGAAAAATTATTTACAAAGTCTTTAAATTCTTCACTTGCATTTTTCATTAACGGAGAATGAAATGCCCCTGATACAGATAAAGGAATTACTTTCTTTGCACCTGCTTCTTTAAATTTATCCAAATTTAGATTTATTGCTGTTTTATCTCCCGTTATAACAACCTGCCCCGGAGAATTAAAATTAGCGGCATAAATATTTTCTGTTTTTTCCAATATATCAATAACTGTTTGATTATCTAAGCCGATGACTGCGGCCATTGAACCGTTGGTTTCTTCTGCCGCTTTATTCATCAACTCGGCTCTTTTTTGAATTAACTTTAAAACAGCTTCCAAATCAACGGCACCCGATGCATATAATGCACTGTATTCACCTAAACTGTGTCCTGCAGCAGCCTGAAAAGAGATATCAGTCTGTTCTTTTAATGCTTCAAATGCAGCAATCTCAACTGTTACTATACATGGCTGAGAATTAATTGTTTTCATTAAATCCTCTGCACTGCCGTTAAAACACATATCAGCAATATCAAACCCTAAAACTCTGTTTGCAGTTTCAAATACACGTCTTGCTGCACTTGAATTTTCATATAAATCTTTTCCCATGCCCGATTTTTGAGTACCCTGTCCCGGAAAAATTAATGCTGTTTTAATCATTATGCGATACCTTCTCTTAATCTTACAATAGCCGTTCCTGCTGTCATACCCGCACCAAACCCCGTAAGTATAGCTGAGCATGGCAACTTCATCCTGCCTGTTTCAATAGCTTCAACAAGGGCAATCGGAATAGAAGCTGCCGAAGTATTAGCATATTCCTGTATATTAGATATTACATTTTCGGAATTAAATTCAAGTCTTTTTTCAAGAGCTTCAATTATTCTCATATTTGCCTGATGAGGAACGAGATAATCAATATCTTTCAAATTCATGCCTGATTTTTCAACACATTCTTCAATAAAGAGAGGAAGTTTTGTTACAACAAATTTATATACTTCTTTTCCTTCCATTTTTATGAACATTTTTTCTTCATTATTAGGTTCAGCCAGCGGACAATTTTTTCCTGTAGTCGGCATTTGTATGTAATGTCCTAAATTACCGAATGATTTTAAATCGACGGCAGCAATATCATCCTGTCCGTCATCCGATAAAGTAAGCATCATAGCACCTGCACCATCGCCGAAAAGAACACAGGTAGACCTGTCAGTCCAATCCAAGCATCTTGAAAGACCTTCTGTTGCGACTAACAATATATTTTTAGCCATACCGGAACTTATAAAACTTTTGGCTATTCCCATTGAATATATAAGCCCTGAACAAGCCGCAGTAACATCGAAGCATGCAGCATTTGATGCACCGATTGCACCTTGTATTTCACAGGCACAGGAAGGATAAATGTGCGTTCCCAAACTTGCTGCTGCTATAATATAGTCAATATCTTCAGGATTTATTCCTGATTTTTTTATTGCCTTTTTTGCAGCTTCTATTCCCATTTCTACAGCACTCTGATTACCTGAAAGAACATGCCTTTTTTCAATTCCGGTTCTTGTTTTAATCCATTCATCAGAGGTATCTAAAATCTTTGTTAAATCTTCATTTGTAATTACAGTTTCAGGAACTTTAAATCCCAATCCCGCAATTTTAACAGGTATATTCATTTATTCTTTTTCTCCGTAGTAAGAAGCAAT
>CAJONH010000127.1 GCA_905235825.1 Candidatus Gastranaerophilales bacterium | reverse complement strand
TTTAATGACAAAATATTTTTATGCAGATAAATATTATATAAATGCACTTCATTATGATTGCGGAATTATATATGAAAATGAAAAACGCTATAAGGAGGCTTTATTGGAATTTGATTATATTCTGCAAAATGAAAAACGAAACTCAAAATTAATATCACTTGCTAAACAGGAAAGAGGGCAGGTTGCGGAATTAGTGCGAAAAATAGAAGATGCAAAACGAAATGACTACGGAGATTATTATGATGCTTATAACTCCGCATCATGGGAAAATCCTAAAGATATAAAAGTTTATATTAACAATGCTTATGGCAGGAGCTACGGAAAAAGCTACGTATATACAAAAGCGTTTAGAACGTGGGAAGACAGTCTTGGCGGTTTAATTCATTTTAATTTCGTTTCAAATGAAACGGATGCAGACATTGTATGTGACATTGTTGAAAAAGTTGATGCAAATGTAAACGGCAGAACTTATTACGGATATCTTAAAGAAACAGACGGAAAAAAATATTTTCAAAAAGTCAGAATGACGTTATCTCACATTAATGATATGGGGGCTGATAATACTGATGCAATAATATTAACTACCGCTTTACATGAAATAGGACATGCTTTAGGGATAAAATATCATAGCAACAGTATTAATGATATTATGTATTATGAAGTTCATTCTTACAGAACAGATACTCTTTCAAACAGAGATATAAACACCGTAAGAAAAATATACGGAAGTATTTATTAGTCTTATGAATATAAAAATAATTTCGGTAGGAAAATTAAAAGAACAGTATTTAAAAGATGCATTGAAAGAATATGAAAAACGCTTAAATTCCTTCTGCAAATTATCCGTCATCGAAGTTGCTCCGGAGCTTATAACTGATGAAGCCTTATATGATAAATATAAAGATTTGGAAGCAGATAGAATATTGCAATCGGTAAAGACCGGTGCTTATGTAATTACACTTGAAATAAAAGGAAAAAAATTGAGTTCGGAGGGATTTGCACAAAAAATAAAAGAGATAACTAACAATGGAATCAGTGACATTATCTTTATAATTGGCGGAGCTAACGGATTAAGCGAAAGAGTAAGTAATATTGCTGATTTTAAATTAAGTTTTTCGGATATGACTTTCACTCATCAAATGATTAGGATTTTATTGACGGAACAAATATACAGAGCATTTAAAATTAATGCAAATGAACAATATCACAGATAGTTAATAAAGATTTTATGTAATCGCATCGATAAATTTTTTTAGAATTTTTAATTTTTCCATATCATTTTTAATGATATCTATTTTTATTAGAATATATTTATATAAATCAATTTTCTTTTCTTCTTTTTCAAACGTAAAAAGTTCAGAGGGAGTCACTTTTAAAATTTCAATTATTTTCTCAAGTGTTGGTGCCGTCATAAACGCATTGCCTCTTTCAATGTTAGACATTGTGTTTATTGCTATATCGATTTTTTCAGCCAGTTCCTCCTGACTTAATCCCCTTAGTTTTCTAAGTTCACGTATCCTTTGTCCCAGCTGTTTTTGAATATTCATTCCGTTTCCTTGTTATATCCGATTATATTTGCTGATGCAAATATTTGCATAATGTTAAACATGTTGACTATAAATGTTAAACATGTATAATTAAAAATAAATAAACATATTCTCTAATGATATAGATGTATGGGGGAATTTGTTTAATGTATTACGGGAAGTTCAAATATTGATGTTAAACAGAAATATTAGGGTAAAAAATAAAGGAGAAGTTTTATGACGACAACACTTTCTATTAAGGATGTATTAGGAGCAAATGTTGATGCTGATACACTTAACTATTTTACTGACGGGGAAAATGTAACCGTATCATCGGCGGGGCAATATACATACTATGCAACCGCAGATTTATCGGGAAAACTTGACGGGCATGATATAGGAACGGGTAAACAGGTTTTTACTTTGGAAAAATACGGAAAACCGCAAGAAGACTGGGCTTCCAGTTATTGTTTTAGAAGTGAAGGAAGCTATGACGGTGAAATAGACGGTAAAGATGCTAAAATTTATGCTTATTTCACTTTGACAAAAGATGATATATCTGGTACAGGTACATACACAATATCAAATCAGGTATTAGGCGAACTTACAATATCAAATATAGTTGTTCACAGAGTTTTAACGGCTTCTCTTACGGAAAAACTGGGTGATGATGGTGTATTAAACTCAGAATGGATTAATAACAGTGAAAATTCATCATGGATAAGCAGTCATGTTACGGATGTTACTCAGGCATATTGTGAAACGGTTAAAGATAAAGATTTAGCTAAATCTCTTGCTTTAAATACAGATTTGGTATCTCAAAAACAAACGTATAAAGATGCGACAGCTGCTGTTTCGGAAGTATTGGAAGGGGCAGTTATTGCAACATCAACTTCTCCTGTAACATTAAAAGATATGAGTTATAACGTTAATGTTAATAATGCAAAAGAAGTAAGCCAATACGAAGGAAGCGGTCTTGCAGAAATTGTTAAATTAAAAGAAGGTACAGTAAACGTTAAGGACAAAAACAGCGAAGTTTCAGGCAATAAATATGTAAGCAGTGCTGACGGTAAAACTTATGTTTTAAAAAGTTATGCACTCGGTAATGCCGCAAATGATACAATCTACGGAACAAAAAGTAATGACTGGATAAACGGTCAGGACGGAAATGACGTTATATACGGCGGAGCAGGCGGACACGATATGTTATCGGGCGGAACAGGCGACGATACTATTGTTGCTGGCGGTATCGTTACAAGAAAAGAAGCAACAGGTTCCGATACGGGTACAACATTAAAATCAGGCTATATTCAAGTTGGAAGCGAATATGTTAAATTAAATACGACAGCATCGGAATTATATGGTGATGCCGGTAATGATACCATATATTCGGGTAAAGGCAATGATTTTATTTGGGCTGAAACAGGCAATGATACAATTAATTTGAACGGAGGAACAAACACACTGTGTTATACCGATGTTATTTATGATGCAAATGGTTTCGGACAGGATACGATTAACGGTTTAACTAAAAATGATACTTTAGAATTTTATATTTCAAATACAAAAGGTACAAAATTCTGGGGCTATGGTTTATCAAATTTAAAATTTTCTTCAACCCCTCCTTCCGGTGCTAATAATAAAGCGGATTTAACAATAACGGCATTAGATGCATCGGGAAATGAAACTACAAATAAAATTACCATAAAAGATTTTTATGTAAATGATTCAAAAGGTAATTTAATTGAAAACAGACTTAATTTAAATGTATTAAGTGAAGAAGGATTAGCAGCAGATACTCTTTTTGATGCAGCTACTCATGTTTCAACAAAAACAGCAAGTGTTTCATATTCTACCGACGGAAAGATTTATGTGGATAATGTTTCAGATTATACGTCCGTTAAAGGTTTAAGTGAAATTGTAACACTGAAAAATGCGGGTAAATCGCTTCAAAGCTATGAAAGCAGTGCTGACGGTAAAATTTATCAGATTTTTGCAAAGGCGAATTTGTCGGATGCAGGAACGGATAATACTTTAGAAGATACCGTTTTTGGAAGTGCTTCAAATGATATTATAACGGGCGGAAGCGGAAAAGACATACTATTTGGCGGAACAGCAGGTCACGATATAATTTCCGGAGGGGCAGGCGATGATATTATCGTTGCCGGTTCAAAATCAACCTTGAAATCAGACTTGAACATATCTGAACTCGACGGAAGCAGTGATAAATTCTATGCAAAAATTAATGCTACAGGCTCAGAACTTAACGGTGGTTTTGGAAATGACGTTATATATTCCTCAAAAGGAAATGATTTTATTGCAGGTAATGAAGGTAATGATACAATCAATTTAAATGGCGGTATTAATACTCTTTACTTTACGGAAACAGATGCTTCTAATGCATTTGGCAATGATACGGTTAATAATGCAACCGCTAAAGATGTTCTTCAATTCTTTAAGGGAGAATCAGGCTATGAATTTAAAGATTTAATCTTTACAAAATCAGGTGATGATTTATCAATATCCAATTCTCATAATACAGTCGGTGCAAAAGCATCTTCCTTACTTATAAAAGATTTCTTTAAAACGGCTAAAGTCGATAAATTAATTGCTGCAAATTCACAAAAAATAGAAACAACTTATTCTATATTAAAAGATGCAGTGATAGATGTTGGAACAATATCAGGTAAATCATTTACGGGTACTTCATATAATGAAAGTATAACAATGGGTTCGGCAGATGCGGAATTTACAATGGGGGCAAGCAATAACACAATAAATTATTCTCTTTCTTCAATGGGTAATTCTACAATAAATCTTACAAAAGGTGAAAATTTAAATCTAAAATTCGCTTCTACTGATGATATATCCTCTATGACTTATACTGTTGATGATACTACTAAAGACTTGACACTTTCCGTTGGTAGTAAAAATATCATAATAAAATCATATATGTCGGGTAAAACAGGGGCAAACGTGCAGATTAACGGTAAAGATATGTACGATTGGAAATCTATTTCAGACTCATTATCTTCGCTTTCAAAAGATTCAACTTATGATGCTGAAGAAGCTGCCGATAAAAAAGGTATTCTTAAAGGTTCTGATATGTCTGATTATTTTGACGTTGAAGACTATGTTTCCGATACTGTAAGAGGTGTAACAATTACGTCGGGAGCAGGCGACGATACTGTTAAAGGTTCAAATTATAATGATACGGTAAGAATAAAATCGGGTAATAATGATATTACCGAAAATGAAGGTACTAATAATATCGTAACAGGTGCAGGTAATGACAAATTTACTGCAAGTAACGGAGGTTCTTCAAATACGGTAAATCTCGGCAACGGTAATAATACCGTAGATATTAACAGTATCGGAACAAACAGAATTACTACAGGAAACGGTAATGATAATATAACTGTATCAAACGGAACAAATACAATCAGAACAAGTGCAGGAAATAATATTTTGTCATTAAACGGCGGTATAAATAACGTCGTAACAGGAAAAGGAAACGATTCTTATGCCTTGAGTGCAGGTGAAAATGTTATTAATGCGGGTGCAGGCAGTGATAAATTTAATATTACAAGCACAAGCGGTACGAATAAAATTATTTCAAGCGGAAGCAGAAATGACTTATCGACCTTCGACATTACAGGAACGAACAGTATTAATAATATCAAATCGGGTGCAAGTTCAGACAAATATACCATATCTGCTAACAGCAATAACATAATAGATTCAGGAGCAGGTAATGATACATTTAACATCTCTGCAGGTTCAAATAATATTAAGACAGGAGCAGGAGATGATAATGTAACAATAAGTGGGGGAACTAATATTATTGATGCGGGAGCCGGTATTGATAAATTGAACGTTAGTAACGGTACAAATAACATTAAATCCGGTGCGGGAGATGATGATGTAACCATATCCGGCGGTACTAATGTTATAGATACGGGTGCAGGTAATGATATATTTACTGTTTCAAACGGAAAAAATACCGTTAATACAGGGGCAGGAAACGATATTATAACCATAAACGGCGGTACTAATGTTATAGCTGCAGGTGCAGGTAATGATACGTTCAAAATTACAACTACCGGAGGAAAAAATAATCTGAACGGCGGTGCGGGTAAAGATACTTATGATTTAACCTCATTCGTCTTCGATAATGATATGATTATATCCGATACAAGCGGTATCAGTACATTCAAATTTGATGATATTACAAAAATCGGTGCAGCTACAAACGGAACAAATTATTCTTTCTATGCCGATGTAGTTCGTGTTTCAACTTCCGTAGCAAAATCAGGTTATGTTGTAACGGGTTATTCAATCGTAAAAGATACAATAACATCAGGTGCCGTATCTGCATTTGATGCAAAGAAAATATCAATGGATTTGGGCAGAAATAATAAAGCTGAAATTGCAGTCGGAAATAATGCTGCAGTGACTGTTGATATAGCAAAAATAGCAGAAAGTGTTGCAGGCTGGTTAAAATATCACGATTACGTTTCTGTTTCAGATGTATTTAACGGAACTGTCGCTGCAGATAAGAATAATTTCCTTCAAACATTTACGGCTGATAATATAACTTCCGCATAAAACAATAAAAAATAAATGAGGCTGAACATTTATCAGCCTCATTTTTAAAACGAAATCTCTTTTTTTTATTCAACAAACTACTTTTAGTTTATGTTGATAGGACAGAAAATTCTATGTGTTTTCTGTTCTTTTCTTTGAATATTATACAACAAATGATTTTAATTTCATTCCCAAAAAAGGCAGTTATATAAATTATAACCGCCTTAGTCGAAAATTGATTTTAAACTGTCTGCTTAGTCATATTTAAACATTTTACAACAGTATCAACAACTTGCTGTTGTTCTTCTTCGGTTATTTCAGGAAACATTGGAAGCGATAATACAAGTTTAGTATCTTTTTCCGTTAACGGCAAATCTCCTTCTTTATATCCGAGTTCTTTATGTAATTTTTGTAAATGTAAAGGAACAGGATAATATATCATTGCACCTACACCGTTTTCAGCAAGAAGTTTATGAACTTCATCTCTGTTTTCAATTCTGATTGTATACTGGTGATAAACGCAATAAGAATCATGAAGTTCTTTTGGGGTTTGAATTTCAGTATATTTTTCAAACATTTTATTATATCTGTATGCATTTTCACGTCTTGCTTCATTCCATTGATTTATATAGTTTAATTTGACTCTTAAAATGGCTGCCTGAATTTCATCGAGTCTGGAATTTACACCCAACTCATCGTGATAGTATCTTATTGCACCGCCGTGATTTCTAAGAGCAATAATTCTGTTATAAAGTTTTTCGTCATTACAGGTAATCATACCGCCGTCACCCATACCGCCTAAATTTTTTGTTGGGTAGAAACTAAAACATCCGAAATCACCAAAAGAACCGACTTTCTGTCCTTTATATTCCGCACCTATTGCCTGACAGCAATCTTCTACAACTTTTAAATTATGACGTTTAGCTATATCCATAATTTTATCCATTTCAGCAGGCTGACCATATAAATGAACAGGGATAATTGCTTTTGTTTTTGGTGTGATAGCCGCCTCAATTAAATCTGCATCTATATTAAATGTGTCGGGATTAATATCAACAAAAACAGGAGTTGCACCGGCTAAACCAATTGCACTTGCAGTAGCAACAAAAGTAAAAGCAGTTGTAATAACTTCATCACCTCTGCCTATATTTAAAGCTCTTAATGCAAGATGTAATGCATCTGTTCCGGAGTTTAATCCTACCGAAAACTTAGTTCCGACAAAATCAGAAAATTCACTTTGGAATGCTTTATTATGTTTGCCTAAAATATATGAACCGGATGCCAAAACTTCCAGTACTTCTTTTTCTATTTCTTTTCCGATTTTTGCATATTGTCTTTTTGAATCTAAAATAGGTATCATGATTATCTCCTTTTAACTTAATCCCTATTTTAAGTGTAACACACATAAACAGTGCCTTTATAAAATCTTTATTTCATAAAAAACAGAACACTTATACTAAATGTTCTGTTTTAATATAGACTTTAAAATATTTTATCTATTTTATATCTTTGTATGAGCCTGTAAATTTATCCGAATATTTTGTATGTAAAAACTTATGAGCTTCATGACTTCCCGGTTTTCCGCCCAAACATTCAGCATATAATTTTATAATATCAGGATTTTTGTGTGATTTTCTGTATTCAAGGTTTTTATCTTCGCTGTATAATCCTTTTGCTCTTTTTTCTTTTATTGAAGCATCTTCACAGCTGAAGGGCTGACCGCCGCCGTTTATACATCCGCCCGGACATGCCATAACTTCCATTATTTGAAAATCGGCTTTGCCTTCTTTTATTTCTTTTATTGATTTTTCTGCTTCTTTTAATGTGGAAATTACTCTGACTTTTACTTTTTTTCCTTTTATATCAATAATAGTATCTTTTGTTCTTGATGAAGCATCTACACCTCTTAACGGTGTTATATCAATATTAGATAATTCTTCTCCGGTTACATAATAATATGCCGTTCTAACGGCTGCTTCCGCAACTCCGCCCGATGCTCCGAATATTGTACCTGCTCCCGAATATAAACCAAACGGAGAATCAGCCTGTTCATCTTTTAATTTTTTAAAGTCAATACCCGCTGATTTAATCATCTTTGCAAATTCTTGAGTTGTCAGAACAATATCAGTTTCACCATATAATTGTTCTCTTATTGCTTCATATTTTTTTGCAGTACACGGCATAACGGAAACTACAACTATATCTTCTTTTTTGTATCCCTCATAATATTTTGGTAAAAATTCCTTAATAACCGGAGATAGCATACCTTGAGGAGATTTACAGCTTGATAAATGTTCAAGCATATCCGGATGCTGAGTTTCCATATATCTTACCCACGCAGGACAGCAAGAAGTAAACATAGGAAGCACTCCGCCTTTAGTCAGTCTTTCAACAAGCTCGTTTGCTTCTTCCGTTATTGTCAAGTCAGCTGAAAAATTAGTATCAAATATTAGATTAAAACCTAATCTTCTTGCTGCCGCATATATTTTACCGATTGTATTATCGCCTGCATCAAGATTAAATTCCTCCCCGAGTGCTACACGAACAGACGGGGCAATTTGAATAACAACTTTTTTCGTTGAATCGTTTATTTTTTCCCAAACTCTATCTATATCAGATTTAATTGAAATAGCACCCGTTGGACATACCGCCTGACACTGACCGCAGAATACACAATCCACCTGACTTAAATACCTGCCGTTCATAGGTTCTACAGTTGTATTATGACCTCTGTTTACAAAGCCTAAAACACTATGACCTTGAAATTCACTGCAAGCTCTTACACATGCTCCGCATAATATACATTTAGACGGGTCACGAACAAGTGAAGGATTAAACGTATCAAGGGGTTTGTAATCTTTTTCTTCAAGTTTTGGAAATCTGATATTCTCAATACCGTATTCGGCAGAATACTTTTGAAGTTCGCAATTTCCCGATTTGTCACACGTTAAACATTCCCTTTTGTGATTAGCCAATAATAATTCAAGTATGGTTTTTCTTATTTTTCTTACTTTTTGTGTGTTTGAAAGAATTTTCATTCCTTCTTTCGGAGGCATGGTACATGATGCTTGAATACCCCTGCCTTCTTGTTCAACTACGCACATTCTGCAAGCTCCGAACTGCGTTAAATCAGGTCTTGCACAAAATGTAGGAACATCGAAACCATTCTTTCTCATTACGTCTAAGACTGTTTTTTCATCCGTAAATTCAACTTCTACGTTATTTATAAATAATGTTTTTTTATCGCTCATTTTTTCATTCCTCTATTTTGTAATTATTGCCTTAAACGAACAATTATTAAGGCAGGCACCGCACTTAATACATTTGGATTGGTCAATTGTATGCGGTTGTTTTAGCGTACCCGAAATAGCTCCAACAGGACAATTTCTGGCACATTTAGTACAGCCTTTGCATAAATCTGCTTGTATTTCATAGTGTGTCATTGACTTGCAGACACCTGCAGGACATCTTTTATCTTTTATATGAGCAATATATTCATCTCTAAAGTATTTCAATGTTGAAAGAACAGGATTTGGTGCTGATTTTCCAAGTCCGCATAAAGAACCTGCTTTTATAATTTCACCAAGTTCTTGAAGCATATCAAGGTCTTCAGGTTTACCTTCTCCTTTTACTATTCTTTCCAAAATAGTAAGCATTTGTTTTGTACCTTCACGGCAAGGTGTACATTTACCGCAGCTTTCATTACATGTAAAGTTCATGAAAAATCTTGCTACTTCAACTATGCAGGTATCTTCATTCATTACAACAAGACCGCCTGAACCTACCATTGCCCCGACTTTGGTTAATTGGTCATAATCCATTGGCATATCAAGATGTTCTTCCGTTAAACAGCCGCCTGATGGGCCTCCTAATTGAACTGCTTTGAATTTTTTGCCGTTTCTTATACCTCCGCCTATATCAAATATAATTTGACGGAGTGTAGTATTCATAGGAACTTCAACAAGACCCGTATTATTAACTTCACCAGTAAGTGCAAATGTTTTTGTACCTTTTGAACCTTCCGTACCCATTGAAGCAAACCAGTCTGCTCCGTTTAATATAATTAAAGGAACATTCGCAAATGTTTCAACGTTGTTTAAAAGAGTCGGACGTTTAAATAATCCGCATTCTGCCATGTGGATATTTTTTGGTCTGGGCATACCCCTTTCGCCTTCAATAGAAGCTATTAATGCTGATGATTCACCGCAGACAAAAGCTCCTGCCCCTTCTTTTATGTGTATATGGAAGCTGAAATTTGTTCCCATTATATTTGAACCTAAAAGGTTTCTTTCTTCCGCAGCTTTTATAGCCAGTTTTAAACGTTTTATGGCAAGCGGATATTCTGCACGAACATATATATAGCCTTCATCCGCACCTACAGCAAAAGCAGCAATAGCCATACCTTCAAGAAGTTTATTCGGGTCATCCTCCATAACACTTCTATCCATAAATGCACCGGGGTCGCCTTCATCACCGTTACAAACAACATAGGATTTACCGCCCTGATGTTTGTTTACGCTTCTCCATTTTTTTCCTGTCGGAAAACCGCCGCCGCCTCTGCCTCTTAATCCTGAATCTTCAATTTCTTTTAATACGTATTCCTGATTATTTTTTTCCAAAACTTTTGCTAATGCACTGTAAGCACCTGCTGCTATTGCTTCATCTATGCTTTCTGGATTTATTAAACCGCAATTTTTCATTGCAGTTCTTGTTTGTTTTGCATAAAAATTCATTTCTTCATTGTTTACGATTTTTTTATTTAATGCAGGATCAACATATAATAAACGTTCAACAACGGTATCATTTTTAAGTGAATTATATATTTCTTCTACATCCTCTTTTTTTACGTGAACGTAAGTAAGTTTTCTATCCGGTATAACAACCAAACAGCCTTGTTCGCAAAAACCTATACAGCCTGTTGGTATAACACTCATTTTAGCTTCTTTTGTAAGAACTCCTGCATCAGCTCCAAGTTCTTTGAATTTAGCTATTATATCAAGTGCACCGTTGGCAAGACATCCTGTACTTGCACAAACAAGTATTCTTCGCCCTTGTTTTTTTATTAATTCTTGTGCTTTTTCCTGTTCTTTTTTTATATCAATAGTAAGTGTTTCCATATTATGCATTCTCTTTCAATAATGTATCAATAACAATTTCAACCGCATCTTCGGTCATTTTCGGGTAAACCTTTTCATTTATAACCATCGCAGGTGCCAAACTGCAAGCACCAAGACAGCTTACGGTTTCTAATGAAAAAAGACCATTATCCGTGGTCATTTTTCCTTCTTGTAATTTGATTTTTCTTTTTACTGCATTTAATACGGACATAGAGCCTCTCACGTGGCATGCTGTTCCGTCGCATACTTTTATTTCATATTTACCTTTAGGTTCAAGTGAAAATTGAGCATAGAAGGTTGCAACTCCGAATACGGTTGCAGGTGATAATCCTTCTACTTTTGTTCCTATATATGTCATTGCATCTTCGGGAAGAAATTTATATATTTCCTGAACTTTTTGAAGCATTGCAATTAAATATGACTTTTCGCCGTGAAATTCATTTATAATTTCATCAAGTTTTTTTGTGTCTACCTTTAAGGCACTCTCTACCGCCATTTAATACTCCGTTTCTAAACTAATTTCCTTTTATAAATAATTATATCATCAGCATAATTTTTTTGAAATTTTTTTAAATAAAGAGTCCGACAAATGCTAAAATATTCTGTGAATTGTCTATCGGCTTTAAAATAAATAGCATTAAAACGCTAAATTCTGTTTAATACGTAATTGATTGCACCTTTATTTTCGTCAAAAATTAATTTTGCATTTGTACAAAAAGTTTTATGTTTAAGTTCATTATCGTAAAAAGATATAAGCTCCGAGGTTAATTCTTCGGGTGTATTTACTATAACGGCACATTTCTTATTGCATGCTGTGTTATATACATCCTTAAAGTTGAATACAATCGGCCCCGATATTACAGGCTTTCCCCAAATGCTTGCTTCTAAAGGATTGTGTCCGCCCGTTGAAGAAAAACTTCCGCCTATAAATGCAATATAGCATAAAGAATATAACTTAGCGAGTTCTCCCATTGTATCCAGCATTATAACATCAAAATCGTTAAAATTAGCATTTGCCGAACGCTTGCTGCATTTTAGTGATGCAGCACGAATTAAATGCATGACTTCATCAAATCTTTGCGGATGCCTTGGTGCAATCAACAATTTTGCATCCTGATATTTTTCTTTTAAAGATTTATATGCTTTTAGAATAATCTCATCTTCACCTTTATGAGTGCTTGCAGCGATTAAGACTCTATATGACTTTGTTTTTAATTCATCAGCATATTTTTCCATTTCATCATCAGTTAAATTTTGTTCAATATCAAATTTCAGATTTCCCATTACCTCTACTTTTTCACGTTTTGCCCCTATATCAATCATTCTTTGTGCATCAGATTGAGATTGCATAAAAATTTTTTCATAACAATTTAAAATCGGTGTTAAAAATAATTTTATTTTTTTATATCCGTTGTAGGAATGAGGTGAAATTCGTCCGTTTATAGTATAAAGTTTAATATTTTTTTTCTTTGCCGTAATGTCAAAGCTCGGCCAGATTTCGGTTTCCGCTATTACAATTTTTTCAGGCTTAAATGTATTAAAAAATGAATTTACGCTAAACAAGAAATCATAAGGGAAGTATACTATTTTTGAAGCAATGTCTTTAAATTCCGTTTGAGCAACAGCTTGTCCCGTTTTTGTCGTAGTTGTTATAATTATGTTTTCATCGGGATGAATTTTATGATATCTTTTTACAATTTCTTTTATTGCATTTGTTTCGCCAACAGAAACTGCATGAAATACAACATTTTTTCCATTTTTTTTATCAAAAGAATAAAATCCGATTTTTTGAAAAAATCCTGCTCTGAATTTCGGTTGTATAACAAATGCAATTAATATTAACGGAAGTAATATCAGTGCAAGTGAAATTAACACCAGATTATAAATTATAATCATTTTTAACTAACTTTCTTCTTCTTCATCATCCTGAACTATTGTTGTCGGCGGAATAATCATTTCATCCGGATTTGCGAGTTGTTCCGGTGTAACAATTTGTATTCCGAATTTTGTTCTGAACAAATGTTTAACTGTTTCGCTTTGAATGTCATACATCATATTGTTAAACATATCATAAGCCTCTTTTTTATATTCCAGTAAAGGATTTTTCTGTCCGTACGCTCTTAAACCTATACCCTCACGAAGCATATCTATATTATGAAGATGATCTATCCACCTGTTATCAACAATACGGAGCAGAATATCTTTTTCCAGCTGCCTCATTACATTGTTGTCCGTAAAAGGTTCTTCTTTTTCCTGCTCTAAATTATACTGCTGTGAAACTGTGTTATAAAAATCTATTGTTTTTATTTCATGCTCCTTATATGCTTCAATTGCAAAATCTTTTATTTTTGCATATACATTTTCATATTTTAAACCTTGAATGTCTTTAACTTCAACATAAGATAATTGAGGTATTTCCGAATGAATTTCTTTTACCAGAGATTTTAAATCTTCATAAATATATTCATCGGGATTCATGCCGGGAGCGATATATGTTTTAAGAATTCTATCGGTTTCCCGCTCAATCATGTATAAAATATCATCACGAAGATTTTTTCCTTCAAGTACTTTATTTCTTTGCGAATAAAATTTTTCACGCTGTAAATTCATAACATCATCATATTCAAGAACACTCTTTCTTGCATCAAAATGGAAAGTTTCAACCTTCTTCTGATTGCTTGCTATTTGGCGTGTAATAATTCTGTTTTCAATAGCCATTGTTTCATCAATATTAAGCGTATTCATAAGCGTTATAATCTGCTGACCGCCGAATATACGCATTAAGCTGTCTTCAAGCGACAGGAAAAATCTTGTAGAACCCGGATCTCCTTGACGTGCGGCACGTCCTCTAAGCTGATTATCTATTCTGCGGGATTCATGTCTTTCTGTTCCTATTACGTGCAGTCCGCCTAATTCAACTACTTTTGCATGTTCTTTTTCCGTTATTTCTCTTGTTTTTGCAAGTACATCATTTTTAATTGATTCATAATCGGAACTATCAGGAGTAACTCCCATTTTATCAAGTTCTTCTTTTGCAAGATATTCGGGGTTGCCGCCTAAAAGAATATCGGTACCTCTGCCTGCCATATTTGTTGCAATGGTAACAGCACCTAATCTGCCTGCCTGTGCAATAATATACGCTTCTTTTTCATGATGTTTTGCATTTAATATGTGGTGCGGAATACCTTTCTTTTTCAACAAATCGGAAACAAGCTCCGATTTTTCAATACTGATTGTACCTACAAGAACGGGTCTTCCCTGTTTATGCATTTTTATAATTTCATCAACTACGGCATTATATTTAACTTTTTCTGTTTTATAAATAATATCCGGATAATCAACCCTTATATCTGTTTTATTTGTAGGGATTACCGTTACTTCAAGATTATATATTTTACCGAATTCAGCTTCCTCCGTCATTGCAGTACCGGTCATACCCGAAAGTTTCGGATATAAACGGAAAAGATTTTGGAAGGTTATACTTGCAAGTGTTTGCGTTTCATCTTGAATTTTTACGCCTTCTTTTGCTTCAACAGCCTGATGAAGTCCGTCAGACCAGCGTCGTCCTTCCATTAAACGTCCCGTAAACTCATCAACAATCATTACTTCGCCGTTTTTTATAACATAGTCGGTATTTAAATGAAAGAGTTCTTTTGCTTTTAATGCTTGTAATAAATGATGTGCATACTGATTATTAATGTCAAATAAATCTTTTATTTCCAGTATTTCCTGAGCTTTATCAATACCTTCTTCGGTTAATATAACATTTTTATTTTTTTCATCCACTTCATAATGTTTAATTTTTTCGAGCTGAGGGGCAACCGCCGCCATTGTTCTGTATAGTTCGGCAGATTTATCAAGCCTTCCGCTTATTATCAACGGAGTCCTTGCTTCATCAATTAAAATACTGTCGACTTCATCTATAATTGCGTAATTATAAGGTCGTTGAACACGCTGTTCCGCCGAAATTGCCATATTATCACGAAGATAATCAAATCCGAACTCATTATTTGTTCCGTATGTAATATCGCATTCATAGGCTTTTCTTTTTCGTTCAATACCTTCAAAGTCATTCATTCCCGATAAGATAACACCAACACTGAGTCCCAGAAACGTGAATATTTTCCCCATCCACTCGCTGTCACGTTTTGCAAGGTAATCGTTAACCGTAACAATATGAACACCTTTACCTGTGAGGGCATTTAAATATGCAGGCAGTGTTGCTACAAGAGTTTTACCTTCACCCGTTCTCATTTCGGCTATTTGTCCTTCGTGTAAAAAAATACCGCCCAATAATTGAACATCAAAGTGACGCATATTTAAAACTCTTTTGCCTGCTTCTCTAACAGTAGCAAATGCTTCGGGCAGAATTGAATCAAGCACCTGTTTTTCAAGCTGTCTGTCTTTTTTTATATCGTCAGAGGTTTGCCGTGAATTTATGATTTCCTTAAATTGCTTTGTTTTTGCCCGTAATTCATCATCCGTAAGTTTTGAAAATTCACTTTCCAATGCATTTATATGGTCAACAACAGGCATCATCTTTTTTATTTTTTTATTATTCGGATCACCGAATAACTTTATCAAAAAGTCAATCATTTCCCTAATCTCCAATAATATCCGTAATACCTGAATTCTATCACATAAATATTAATTTAAAAGAGTAAAAAAAATTGTAAATTTTTGTAAAAATTATACCATAATCCGTTTAGGTATAGCAAAAATAATGCTTGATTGTTTTATATCAAGTGGAATAATTATATGTGGGGGATTTTGCTATCATGGTAATTTCTGCAGTAGGTAATACAACTTTGAATAATAATGTTTCGCTAAAGGGAAATGAAAAATCTAAAACAAGTGAAACGAAAGGTCATACTTATAAATTTAGAAATCATACTGTTAATTCAAATGATATAAAAGAACCGGTTGTGGTTGCAGGGACTCTTGTCGGAGCAGCACTTCTTTCTTATTTAAGTGTCCAATGTATAGCAGCGGGGCTTTTAGCAAGATTTGCTCCTAATTTAAGTGTTTCTGTTGAAAACGGACTAAAAAATACTGCAAATAAAATAAAAGATAATGCGGCAAAATGGGCAGAAACAAAAACAGAAGGCACTTTCTCCAAAATAAAAAAATATGCGGGTAAGGCATTAGGTAAAGCCGAAGCGGGTGCAAGAAAATTATACAAAGGTGTTGCATACATAGGGTTACCTGAGTCTATGCAGGGAAAAGAAAGAACCTATAATGCATTTGGTAATATCGCCGGTACCGGAGCCTTCGGGATAACTCTGCATCAGCTCTGCACAAAAGACTCAGACGGAGATGGAATAAAAGATATTCTCCAAAACAAAAAATAAATTTAATATATTTTTATATTTTATGAAAAATAAGTGTCTTTTTGATATTATGAAAAAATGGATATTCTAAAAACATTTGAAGTATTTTTAGCGGCACCGATAAGCATTATTCAAAAACGTGATATTAAAATCATTCACGTTGAAACTAATGTTTTTAATCAAAAATTGCCTGTTAATATCAGTTTTGATGAAAATATTCAATTGACGGTTTATAATAATAAAAAAGTTTATAACCTGCTATCTACAGTATTGTACAAGAAAAAACAGCAAGATGAAAATAACAAAAGCCAAATTTATAACAAGCGCACCTTCTTTAAAGGATTGCCCGGAGCTTAATCTGCCTGAATTTGCCCTTATTGGTCGTTCTAATGTCGGAAAATCATCATTTATTAATGCTCTTGTAAATATAAACGGACTTGCAAAGACAAGTAATACCCCCGGAAAAACAAAACTTATTAATCTTTTTAATATTAATGATAAGTTTATTTTTGCAGATTTACCCGGGTATGGCTATGCTAAAGTCAGCGGTAAAACACAAAATTTATGGCAGAAAAATCTAGAAAAATACTTGCTGAATCGTAAATCTATCGTTAGTTTAATTCAGTTTATTGATTCAAGACATCCAATTCAACAAAATGATTTACAAATGGCTGAATGGATAAAATTTAATAAACTTCCTTTTTTTGCAATAGCTGCAAAAGTCGATCAAATACCACGTTCTAAAATTAACAGCGTTTGTAAAAACTTCGAAAAAATTTTGCAAACAGATGTTCTTCCGTTTGCAAAATCCGATAATTATTATAATAAATGTATTACAGATAGAATTGAATTGCTTATTAACCCTGACTAGTTTTCCTTTGTTATTTCAAGAAAACTTTTTATACATTTTTCTATACTTCTCGGTGTACTTAGTTTTAAAGAAGTGTCGTTATTACTATCATCAATGATATCTTCTTCTGACATAAAATTTTGTATTTCGGGTTCATTTTGAGTGATTTCAGTATTTTCCTCCGTTTGATTAATATTCTCTTGTTTATCATCTTCAGAAAATATTTCATCAATTTTTGATGAAACATCGATATCATTAGTTTCTGATGAATCAGACGAATCCTTCTTTTTATTGTTCGATGAAGATAAAAGACCGCTCAACTGAATATCAGGCTGATTTTTCAAGTTTAAATATATTCCGATTAGAACTGCAACAAGAATAAAAACTATTATTAAAACAGTTATCAATAATCCGGTATGTTCAACCTGCTCATTTGCAACTTGAATATCAGGTTGTGATTTAACCTGTGTTTCAGATGATAATGAAACTTGATTTAAATTGTCTTTTTTTAATTCCTGCTGAATTTTTGAATCAGCGATGTAAACAATATTGTTAGCCATTTATTTCAACAACACTTTCTTCTTTTTTCTTTCTGCCCGGTTTTCTTCCCGGTTTTTTCTTTTGAACTACCGGCTGTTCTTCTTCTATATTTTTTTCTTCAGCTGTAATTTCTGGTTTATCTATGTTATTGTTATCGGTAATTTTTTCTTCTTCAATTTTAGCTGATTTTCTGTTTTTTCTTGCATAACCTCTTTGCTTTGGCTGTCTTGCAGTTTTTTGTGAAGGTGCTTTTGTTTTTACTTCTTCTTCAGTTTCAGTTTCTTTTGCTTCAATTGCAGTTTCTTGTAACGAAACTTCTTGAACATTTCCGCTTTCAATCTGAACATTTTCAGCTGCCGTATTTTCAGTTTGAACATTTTCCTGATTGACTATATGCGGAGTTTCAATCTGTTCTTTTTCAGTTGAAATTTCATCATCAAAATTTACCGAAACAGGACTGTTGTTTTGTTCCTGCTGGTCGTTTTGTCTGTTAAATCTGTTCTTTTTATTAAATTTATTTTGTTTGTTATTAAATTTATTTTCCTGTTGATTATTCTGATAATTTTGACCATTCTGATTATTTTGTCCGTTTTGATTAACCTGTTGATTATCAAAATCATTCATCAACGGATTATTATTCGGATTTGAGAAAACCTTATTTTGTTTAAAATTAGGTGTTTTATTTTTAATTTGGTGAACGGGAACTTTAAGTTTTGCCGCTTTAGCTTTTGCCTCACCTTCTGCTACGGGAGCGGATAATGTAAAATCTTCCATAATGTGGCCTGCCCCTTGGCAATGAGGACATTTTTTACCGAAAATTTCTTCCAAACTCTGACCTTGTCTGTGGCGG
>CAJONH010000126.1 GCA_905235825.1 Candidatus Gastranaerophilales bacterium | reverse complement strand
TGCTCACTTTTTAAAGTCGCCACTCTCAAAAATTCACTCACACCTCATTTCATTCGGCTTATCGTGAATTTTTGTTCGGACGAATTTAAGTGCCGTGGCAATCCATAAAAACAAAATTTACAGTCGTAGGGTAGACTTTAGTCTACCGAGCATAAAAGTATAAATAAAAAAGGAGTTAATATAAAATGTCAGAAAACAGAGTACAAATAAATCCCGAATTAACGGCAGTAGCCTTAACATATAGCAATTCAAAATTTATTGCGGAGGATGTACTTCCAAAAGTTCCTGTTACGTCAAGAAGTTTCCGATACCGTGAATATGATAAAAATAATCATTTTTTACTGCCTGAAACAAGAATAGGCGAAAAGGGAATACCAAATGAAGTTGAATTCAAGGGGGAATTAAAAGATGCGAGTGTTGAAGACCACGCATTAAAAGAATATTTGCCGGTAGCAGAACAAAAAGAAAATGAAGCAAACGGTTTAAAGAAAAAAGAAAAAATCACAAACCAGTTGACAAGATTGTTAAAAACAAGAAAAGAATTAATAGTATCAAGCATGTTAGCGAATGTTAATTCTTATGGCGGTAATAACGGCAACGTTCAATCGTTAAGTGCAGATGATAAAATCAATAAAGATACATCAAATGCGGTTAAATTAATTCAAGCTGCCTGCGATAAACTTTTATATGCACCTAATGTGCTTGTAACTTCAAGATTAGCTATGAGTGCATTAAGAATGAATCCTTTTATAGTGGATGCGGTTGGAACTGCCGCAAAAAAAGCGGGGTTAATATCAATTGAAGCAATAAAAGAGTTATTCGGTTTAGAAAATATATTTGTTGGCGAAAGCGTAGTTAATACCGCTAAAAAAGGACAGGCAGTTGAATTACGCCCTTGCTGGGAAAACAACATTTCATTATTACATATTGACAAAGATGCGGATACTGATGACGGTGTTACGTTTGGATTTGAAGGGGTTTATGAAGATATTCAGGTTGGTGAATATCACGACAGCGACAGAGGTATAAAAGGCTGTGACGTAATTAAAGCCTTTTACAGTTCAAAATATCTGCATATCTGCTCTGATTGCGGATACTTGATTAAGGATGTTATCTAATGCCTTACACAACACTTGAACAGCTTCAAACCATAATACCCGCTCAAGAACTTGCAAATTTAACCAATGATGACAGGATGACAAACGAAATCAAGGTTGAAGTTGTAAATAGTGCCATTGTGTATGCTGATGAGTTAATAAATGCGTATTTAAGGAATAAATACAAATTACCGTTAAAGAGCGTACCTCAAATAATAACAAACATTTCAACGGATATAACGGCATTTCGTCTTTATTCGAGAAGACCGCAGAAACTGCCCGAACACATTAAAAACAGGTATGACGAAGCTATCAAGATATTAACGAATATCAAGAAGGAAGAAATGATACTTGACCTGCCTTCCGAGCATCCGGAAATCGAGGTTACACCGCCATCGCAAATGGTGGTAACAAATAAAACAAGCACTTCAAAAAAATTTAATGATAGCATCTGGAACGGTTTTGGACTTTAAAATATTGTCATTGCGAGGCACAATAACTATTTAAGTGCCGTGGCAATCCATAAAAGTAGAAAGAATAAAAATGATAGAACTAATTGAAAATACAATACTAACAGCCTTAAGAGATAAATTTCCCCAAAGTGAAGTTAAAAGTTTTCCTGTTGATTTTGAAAAATATCAATTTACGTCTTATGACAGCTGTATTTTAGTAAGATTTGAAAATTCGGATATATCAAACCAAACTTCAATAACGAGAGTAAATGCGGATGAAACATATAATTTTACGGTATTTATATCAAAAAGGTACTGCAAAAAACATTCAGACAGCTATCAATTTTTACACGATATTAAAAAAGTTTTAAACGGGCTTCAAATCATGTCTAAACGGCTGATATTAAGCAATCGCAAATTTGAAGAAGAAATTGACGGTGACTTATGGTATTCATACAGCGTAAAAGTAACCCTGCCTTTAACGGATGAACATAAGGACTTATCTGTTTGCGGCAAAACCGCATTAAAAATTATACATTAATAATAAAAACAAAGGAAAAAACAATGAGTGATTATTTACACGGAATAGAAACCTCACAAGAAAACGAAATAAATATGACAATAAGACCTGCCGATATGTCAGCAGTATGTATAATAGGTACAACACCAAAAGAGATTGAAGGATATCCTAAAGTAACAAATTATCGGGAACTCAACCAATATTTAGGCAATAATCTTGACGGGTTCACGCTTTATGATGCTGCTGAAACCGTTTTAAAAGAATCAGAGGGTGCGGATATTTATCCTATCAATATTTACGATAGGGCAAAACATACTGTATCAGTGGAAAAATCAATTACTTTCACTGATAAGCAATGTGAACTTAAAGAACTTGATATCCAAGAGCTTGTTTTAAAAAGGACAGCAGATGAAGAAACAACAATATTAAACATTAATACTGATTATACCTTTGAAAATAACGTTATAACCTTAGAGCTTGAAAATGCGGAAAATATAACGGCATCATATAAATATTTTGACGTAACCAAAATAACGGATAGTGATGTTATTGGCGGTGTTGACGAAAACGGCAAAAGAACAGGACTTTATAAAATATATGATATTAAAGCCGAATGGGGGATAATGCCGAGGATTATAATTGCACCGGGATTTTCAAGTAAAAATGTAAGAAATTCCATTGAAGAAATTGTCAACAAAATAAGGGGATTATCGTTTGTTGATGCACCAAATGGAATAAATGTGCCGTTGGTTGAAAAAACAAGATTGAAAGAAATAAACGGTATAGATTTAACGGGAACAAACGAAGATGTTGTTATGTGCCTGCCTTATGTAAAGAGGTACAATTCTTATCAAAACACTACAGCATTAAAACCTTTAAGTCCTGTTTTAGCCGGAATAAGAGTAAGATTAGACCGTGAAAGAAATATAGCGAAGTCAATAGATAATACGGTTTCAAAAACAATCAGAGGATTGGAATTTCCTATATATTTTGATGAAACGGACAGAAATTCCGATTCGAACAGATTAAGTGCAGTGGGAGTTGTAACAGCAGTAAATAAAGACGGTGAATACAGAATCTGGGGTTGTCATTCAATGGCATTTCCTAAAGATGACGGTTTAATGACAATTGAAAGTGCTAAAAGGACAAGAAATTTTATTGAATTATCAATAGAAAATTCAAGTTTTGAATGTATCGGGGAAAACATAACACAAGGCTTTATTGATGATGTTTTAAATTCTATTAATTCGTTTTTCAAGGCAAAATCAAACCCGTTGGACAGGAAAACTCAAATAATGTATGGCGGTGAAGCATTTTATGATGAAGCAAAGAATACTGCCGAAAATTTATCAAAGGGCAGAATAACGTTCAGTTATAAACATTGTCCTTTATCAACCGCCGACAACATTAAATTTGAAGATGTTTTGGATATAACTATTATCACAAAAACACTAAATAACTAACTGTCATTGCGAGCGATATAGAATTGTCTGTAATTGTTTATCTGCCCCCGTGCGGGGGAAGTGGCTCGACAGAGCCGTAGGGGGTATATAAATTACAATCCGGCTGATTATAAAAAGTTTAAGGAGTAAATAATGACAACAATATTAACAAATTCAACAATCTACATAGGCGAGAACCTTTTCGGGTGGTCGCCTAAGGTAACGGCACCCGAAATTGAAATTGATAAAGAAGAAATCAAAACGGGGTACGGGAAATATGAACTGCCGAAGGGCATAAATGCAATGAGTGCAACGGTTGAACTTACGGGATTTAATAAAAACGTATTCAAAAAAATATCAAATCCGTTTGGTGAAATCAATATGACTATATACGGCTCATTAGATACATATACAAATGAGAGTTTAAGTTCAAATGAACAGGTAAAACTCGTATTAAGGGGTTCAAGCAAAAAGTTTGGCTTGTTAGGTGAACTTGAACAGCAGGAAAACATAAAACAGCCAATTGAATTTAGTGTATCAGCTGCAAGTTTATACATCGGAAAAACGGAAATTTATGCAATAGATATACCGAATTTAATATATCGAAAGGACGGTGTTGATTTAATTGCACATATAAGAAAGAACCTTGCTTTAAATTAAATTGTCATTGCGAACCGCCAACGGCGGTGAAGCAATCCAGCCTGTTCAAGGCAGTAGGGTAGACTTTAGTCTACCGGGCATAAATATAAACAGCAGCAGGTGCAATTTTTTGCACCAAATAAAAAAGGAAAAACAATGGAAAACATAATTAAATTAACCTTATCAAACGGAATGAACGTTGAAATTGATACAACAAAAGCAACGGGGCATACATTAATGCAGGCAAGGAAATCGAGTCAGAACGGAGAATCTGTAATTGTTTATGTAATGGCGGAAATATCAACGTTTAACGGGGAAAAAATTCCTGCACCGGAAATATTAAATTTTAAAATAAAGGATATATTAGTGCTCGAAAAAGTATTTAATGAAGCATTTACGGGGGAGTAATACCGGATGATTTTCAAATGAGCTTTATAGCACATTTTTTACATTTCTCGCTAAGCGAAATATATAAAATGAGTTTTAAAGAGATAAATTACTGGTACGACAAGGCTTTTGAACTGTATAAAATAATGAAAACACCGAAGGACAATCAATGAGCGATAACTTAAACTTAAAACTTGTATTAAAAGCATTCGACGGCATGAGCGGTGTTGTCAAATCAGCCTGCCGGCAATCTTCAAGTGAATTTGAAAAAATGAATAAAAAACTTGAAATGACGGCGGGTAAGTTTAACGATATCGGTAAAAAAATGGCAGGTTTCGGCGGTGTTATCACGGCGGCATCAGGAGTAAATTTAAAATTTGCAGGTGATTTTGAGCAAGGTATGAATAATATTTCTACATTAATTGATACCAATAAAGAGAATTTAAAATTAATGGGCAAAGAGGTATTAAATATAGCGAAAGGTTCGCCAAAAGCTATAGGTGATTTAACGGAGGGATTATATTCAATAAGAAGTGCGGGTATTTCAGCAGAAGACCAATTCAAAGTATTAAAAGGCAGTGAGATGTTAGCGGTTGCGGGGCTTGCTTCAACAAGTGAAGCGGTTGACATTGCAACATCAGCCATAAATGCTTTTAATTTAAAAGGTGAAGAACAAAACAAAATTTATGATACTTTTAATAAGGTTGTAAAATACGGAAAAACAAACATTTCGGAGTTTTCGCAAGGTTTTGGAAGTGTAGCGGGTGCGGTTGCATCATCAGGTATCAAACTGGATGAATATTCAGCAGCAGTAGCCGCAATGACAACTGTAGGTATGAAAGCACCTGAGGTTCATACGAAATTAAGTGCTGCAATAGCAAGTTTAACAAGGGGCGGAAAAGACCAGGAAAAAATATTCAGACAGCTTGGAGCAAAATCCTTTAAAGATTTAATTGCAAAATCAGGCGGTATGGTGCCTGCATTCAAAAAGATAACAAAGGCGGTAGGCGGAAGCGAATCTAAAATAGTTTCGTTGTTAGGCTCTATTAATGCATATAAGGCGGTATTATCGTTAACAGATACTGTTAATAAACAATATAATGAAACATTATATGATATGCGTAATGGCGGTGATAGTTTAAATGAAGCCTACAATAAGCAGTTATCGGGTTTAAATTCTCAAATGGGGGTATTAAGGAACAATTTCCAATCACTTTCAATCGAATTTGGGAATGGTTTACTGCCTGTTGTTAAATTAGCAGCAGGGGGAATAGAAAATGTTGCAAATGCAATAGGGGCATTGCCTGAGGGATTAAAAAGTTTTATTTCAATTTCGACTGCGGCAATAGGGGTAACGGCATTATTAGGCGGTACCGGGTTAATGGCAATCGGCGGAATGATAAACGGCTTAGTTGGATTACGTAAAGCAATGGTAGCTATTGATTTATTTATGTGGGCAAACCCTGCAATTGCACCGATTTTGGGAGTTACGGCAGGAATTGCGGCATTAGCGGCAGGGGCTGTTTATTGCTATAACAAATTTGAAGGTTTCAGAAATATGTGTCAAGGCTTGTGGGCTGTAATAAAAACAGGCGGTGCGTGGCTGGGATTAATGGGGCAGAGGGCTTTAACGGTCGGCAGTTGTGTTTGGGATGCAGTAAAACCTGCATTTAAGTTTGGCATTTCAATTGCTTCTTGGATACCGGGATTAAGATTAGTAATCGGCCTTATAAAATCGTTGTGCGGTAAAATTAAGGAATTAGGCGGATTAAGAGGAATAGGCGGGAATTGGAAAAAATGGGCAGGAGAAAAACAAGCACAATTGGAAAAAGAAAATGCTAAAGTAAAAGCGGAAAGAACAAATAAAAAAGCTGCAGGGTTGACTTCTGTCAACCAAAATAAAGTAAACGGTTCACACGCACAAGGCTTAAACTATGTACCTTCTAACGGTTATATAGCGGAATTACATAAAGGTAAAAGAGTACAGACAAGAAATGAAGCTGAAAAATTCAGAAACGGAACATTTTCAACGGTAAACAATACAAATCCGACGGATATAACGGTTGAATACAAGCCTGTAATTAATATACAAGGTGCAATGAGTGAAAAAGCACAAGAAGATTTTATGAAACTGTTAAAAAATCATAAAGACGAAATAGTAAGGCTTGTTTCAAGCACATTTGCAAGGCAGGAAGCGAGGAGTTACTAATGTTTAGGGAATGGACAATCAACGCAATATTAAACAGACTTGAAGACCTGACAGTAAAACAGGTGTTTAAATATAATAAACAGGAGTGTATAAATTCAAAACCCGCACTGCAGGCAGGCAATGAGGAGTTAAAAGAGTATAATTGTTCACTTCAATTACATGCAAATTTTTGTAATCCCAAAAAAGTAATTGATATATTAAAAAAACGGCAGGAGTCAAGAGAGGCTTTTGAATGGATATACAGGGGCGAATATAAAGGCAGTTATGTAATTGAGAGTTTAGAGGAGCAGGAAATTACCAGAATAAAAGACCTTTTAATATTTGCGAGAGTAAATTTTAATTTAATTGAAGTACCTCAAAGCCTTGAATTTGAACAGCAAAAAACAGGAACTGTTGATTTAAGTAAGTTTGAGCAATTCGGTGAAAATTCAAACAGGTTAAAAGATTTTGCGGTGCAAATAAAAGAAACTACAGTAGAAAATCTTAAAAATTCGGTAATGAATTTAGTATTAAGTGAAAATTTATCAGACAGTGCATTTGAGATATTAGAGCAGGTAAAAAACGGAGTAATAAACGACATAGAAAACGGTAATATTGCGGATATATATTCAAATGTGCAAAAGTATTCGGAAATAGTGCAACGGGGAAACATTGAAACAAGTGATATAAGGGTATTAATCGGGGCAATAACATCAATCCCGCAAAAGATGCTGAGGGTTTCCGTATGAACTATATATTTCATCGAACTATACAAGGGGAGAGGTGGGATAACATAGCCTATAAGTATTATAAAAACAGTTATTTATCGCACAAAATAATTGAAGCAAATCCGCAAATCGGGGCGGTTGAAACATTAGAGGACGGAATAATATTAAAAATTCCTATCGATGAAACAATAACAGAAAGTGATAAGAGCAAATTACCAATATGGCAGCAGACATAACGAAATTGACAACAAAGAATTGGCAGCATGAACGAAATACAATCGGAAAAGTTGTAACGGAAACAGATGATATAAAACAATGTATACATACAATTTGCACAACAAGAAAAGGGAAAGTACCTTTTATGCCGGAGTTTGGAACGGATATCTTTGAAGCTGTAGGCGAAAACAGTGATGATGCGATAGAGATAATAACGGCTGTATTAACAAAAGAGATACCCCTGCAGGAACCGAGGTGTGAAATAACGGAGATAACGGGTATAAAAACAGCCGAAGGCAAAGTAAAAATAACGATATATTACAAAGAAAAAAGAACAGGTATTACACAAAAAACCGAAATTTATCTAAATTAATATAAAATTGTATGTCATTGCGAGCGATATAGAATTGTCTGTAATTGTTTATCTGCCCCCCCGTGCGGGGGAAGTGGCTCGACAGAGCCGTAGGGGGGGTATATAAATTACAATCCAGCCGATTTTAATCAAAAGGACAAAAAATGGATAACATCAACTTTATAGAAATCAATCCGCAGGCGGATGAGCAGTTATTAATAAATAAATTTGAAGAATTAACTGAAAGGACACTGTATCCGGCACAGGATGAGCGAATATTAATACAGTTAATAACATATTACGGAAATTTATTGCAGACAAAATTTAATAATGCGGCGAAATTAGGACTTGTAGAATATTCAAGGTATCCTATTTTAGACTTTTTAGGGAAGCAGAAAAATTGTGAGCGTTTAGAAGGTGAAGGTGACGAAAACTATATAAAAAGAATACTGCTTGCACCTGAGGGATATAGTGTAGCGGGGCCGGAACTTGCATATTTATATTTTATATTGAGTGCAGATTCATCAATCACGGATGCAGCTATCGAAGTACCGGACGAAAACGCATCAATTTCATTATCTGCCGCCCTTGCGGGGGAAGTACCTGCGTCAGCAGGGGTAGGGGGGTATATATATTCCGAATTTATCACCAATACAATAGAAAACAATCTTTTTTCAGCTTCCATAGATTACGAAAAAGAAGAAGTCGAAATTACTTTAAAAGAGGCACTTCAAGCAGGCGATAAAATAACGGTACGAATACCGCATCCTTACAAGGTAGTACCTTATGTATTAACGGAAACGGGAGAAGCGAGCGAAGCCATTTTGGAAAAAGTATCTCAAACATTGGAGGAAGTAAGACCGTTAACGGATTATGTAATACCAAAATCAGCAGAAATACAAAATTTTGAGATATCGGGAATAGTTTATATCAAACAAAATGCAGATGAAAGTGTTGTAAAAAATGAAGTTAATAAGGCTTTAAACAAGTTTTTAGAGCAGTTTAAAAGGTCATTAAATAAAGCAGTAGTAATCAATCAAATAATAACAGCGGTATTAAGTGTCGAAGGTGTGTATGATTTTAAGCCGGTAAGCCCTGATGAAACACTTGAAGCAAGTCCGAAAAAAAATTACAGAGGCAGAAGCGGCGAAATAACTTATGTAAGGACAAATAATGAGTAGAAATTCACTTTTACCAAAAACAATGCGGGATAAAAGCAATTTAGCTATAGAAGAATGTATAAAAACGGCATTAGATATAGATGTAACGAAATTTATGGTTGCACCTGTCGAAAATGTAAGTGATGAACTGCTGCCGATTTTAGCAAAAGAAAGGCATATAACGGGGGTTGAAGGGTGGAATTTAGCACAAAACAGAAAGCAAAAAGAAGCATTAATAATAAATTCGGTTTTGCTTCATGCTCAAAAAGGTTCAATGCCTTCAATAGTAAACGCTTTAAAACAATTAAATATTGAAGCAAAATTGCAGGAATACTGGGAATATCAAGGAAAAATAGGACATTTTCAATTTGAGTTAATAAATATATTTGAAAGAAGTTTTACGTTTGAACTGGCGAAGCAGATAACGGAAGTAATAAATGCATATAAACCGGCAAGAGCTATATTAGATAAACTCAATTATTTTATATGTAATAAAGGTTATCTTTATGCCGTTTCAAGGGTAAAAACATTAGAAAAAACAGTATTAAAGACACGGCGGCAGATTGCGAAACCAGATTAGATAAAAAGGAAAAACAATGTCTGAATTTTATACAGTAGTAACACAAAAAGGAATAGAAGAACTTCAAAACTGCCTGAACGCTAATCAAACGTTTAATGCTGTTTTTATCGGAATAGGTGATTCAAACGGAAGCTATTACGAACCTGAGGAAAATCAAAGTGCATTAAAAAACGAGGTTTATAGAGGTCAAATTTATGCCAGAGGGAAAAGAGATAACTATATATATTTTGATATGCAATTACCGCCGAGTGAAGGTGATTATGTAATAAGGGAAGCGGGGGTTTTTGACAGCAATAATAATCTTTTAGCCGTAAGTAAATATCCGGAAACTTTAAAAACAAAGGCGACAGGTGATAATGTAACGATTTTAAACATTGAAATACAAATAGAATTATCGACATCGGCAATAAATACGATAGTAATAGAAGAAACAGGCAATCTTGTAACCAAAGAGGATTTACAGGACTTTGCAAATACAATTCATGTGGCTTCAAAAGTCGATAAGGGAATAGTTAAAATTGGAGAGAATATATATGTAGAAGACGATGGAACAATAAGTGTAAAACAGACATCAGGATTTCAATTATTTGATTTAGTACAAAAAGACCATATATTAAGTTATGAAGAAAGCGAAGGTTTTACACGTCAAGGTGATTGGGCTTATGCAGAGCCGATTGAAGGAGAACATTTCGGCTATAGTGATTTTTATAACAAATGTTTGGAAGAAAAATCACTCTCACAAGAAACAAGAACGGTACTCGGAACAAGCAGTATAGTAACATATAACCATTCAAACGGACATATATATTATGATATTGCGGATAAACCCGTTGTTGATACGTATTTTGAAAATAACGGCATTGCGTGGTTTTACGGAATTGATGAAGAAAATAAAAGAATATTTATGCCCCGAAATAAATATTTCTTCCGTAATTCTACAGATAGTGCGGGAGGTTTAAATTTACCGGGAGCACCTTCAATAAATCACAATCACCCGGGCGGTTCCTTAAAAATGAATATATCGGGAACTCTGCGAGCTGCTTATGAAGGTTTAGGAGGAACGGGAGATTTTGAAACTGACGGTTACGGGCCTTATAACCAGGGCGGTCAAGGCAGTTACCCCAATAAAGTTAAAATTAATGTAAATAAAACACTTTCGGGAACAACCGCAAATAATTCAAGCGTAAATAATATTTATGGACGTGAACAAAATCAAATAATGGTGACATCGAGCAATACGGTTCTATATATTGTCACAGGAACGGTAATAAGGGATTATGCAAATGTTGTATCAAGCGAGCTTGAAAATGCGATTGCGGATATAAATAAAGAGAAACAAACATGTATAAATGCTTTAAATTTAGTGGGCAGTGCTTTAAGCAGCGAATTTGAGAATATTTTTAATAATTCTGTGGACTCTGTTCAAAATACCTGTGATGAAATAATTGAAAATGCAAGTCTTCAAGCC
>CAJONH010000125.1 GCA_905235825.1 Candidatus Gastranaerophilales bacterium | reverse complement strand
GTTATTCCTCTCTTTTAAATTTTTGGCAAGTTTTTCAAAAAAATTTTCATTTTGCATTAATATGAACCTTTTATTTTGAAAATCGTTTATAATAATAGAAAAAAGGGTGTTACTTCAATATTGCGCCCGCTCTGCAAAATCTGCTGAGTTTTATCTGCAGGAGTTACGCTTGAGCCTCGCAATGACGGGCAGCTTAATGATGTCTCAACTTACTTTGATCAAATCAATTTTGATAAACTACCCAATAGTAGTAGGGTTGACTTTAGTCAACCAAAACAAGATGTAACAACATACTTTGACCAAATAGATTGGGAAAAACTGCCCAATTCCTTTGTAATAAAGTGTAATCACGGATGCAAATGGCAGTATGCTGATACTGCTATAAATATACATAAAAAATTCAAAAAGTATTTAAGAATAGTAGTTACTTTACAAATGCAGAATTTGTATTGTGAACTGACTTAAAGATATAATCACTAATTAAGAAAAGAAGTGACCTCTTTTAGAGTTTAATGTAATATTATCAAAAGAGTATAATTTAGCAGGACGTTTTGAACCAAGTTTTGTATATTCATTTAATTCTTTTAATACATCACCTGTTAAAACTTTTTTTCTAAAATTGCGTTTATCAAGTTTCATACCAAGAATTAATTCGTAAGATTTTTGCAGTTCGGTTAATGTAAATTTTTCGGGTAATAATTGGAATGCAATTGGGCAGAATTCAAGCCGTTCACGCATTCTTTTAATTGAATATTCAATAATTTCTTTGTGGTCAAAAGCCAAAGTAGGAAGATTATACACTTCATGCCATTGAACTTCTGTTATTCCCTGAGAATTATCTGAAGACAATTTAATATCATCACTTCTTATAAGTGCGAAATAAGCACAGGTAATAACCCTTGAACTGGGATAACGCAGTGGGTCGCCAAAAGTATAAAGCTGTTCCAAATAAATATTATCAACATTCGTTTTTTCTTTAAGTATTCTTAATGCAGCGTTATCAAGATTTTCGGATAATCTGATAAATCCTCCGGGGATAGCCCATCTTCCTTTAAAAGGTTCATTCGCACGCTTTACGAGGAGTACTTGAAGTTTATTATCTTTTATTGTAAAAATAACAACGTCGGTAGTAATTTCGTGTGTCTTAATTTCCTGTTGAAACATTTAGACTCCCTGATTTGACAAATAAGCCTGAATTATAGCTTCGTGCTGCATTCTAAAATTATCTTCGGCAATTTTATTATTAATTTCTTTTATTTTACTATCATAACTGGCAATAGCCGGATCCGGATTTTTTTTAAAGTTTTTATAATCAGTCATTATTGAAGAAACAAAATGCCTTGTTTCCCAAAACGGCGGAATTCCCTTATATTTTTTTACATTTCCAGGCCCTGCATTATATGCAGCGAGTGCCAATTCCATAGAACCAAACATCTTGTACATTTCTTTATAATAAGAAATACCGCCTTTTATATTTTCTTGTAAATGATATGGATTATATCCCATTTTCTTTGCGGTTGAAGGCATTAATTGAAAAACACCGATTGCACCGTATTTACTTTTTTTATTATGACAAAAGTTAGATTCTGTTTTTGCTATACTCAATGCCAATGCAGGATCTAAATCCATTTCATAAGCGTGTTTAACGATTAATTCTTTTACTGTTAAAACAGAATCAGGTTCAGCCTTTGCTGATTGAGATAAATTCATAATTGCAAAAAATGCCGCAATTATACCTATAATAATTTTTCTTGCCATGTAAATCCTCTTATTTGTTTACCACGGTTTGAATTTTGTTAACATTTCATAACTTATGTTAACATTTTATTACAAAAAAATCAAATTTCAAGCATTATAGATGTCAATAATGAAAAAAATGCTTTATTAACGGTCTAATCGAGTATTTTTTCCAATAATTCGGCATCAGCAGTTGATTTTCTGATATCAATGCTTGAATTTCTTCTCATATAAGTTCTCAGAGCTTCACGAATAAGCTCACTTCTTGTTCTTTGTTCATTTTCCGCAACTTCATCTATTTGATTTAAAAACTTATCGGGGATAGAAACCAATACTTTAGCCATACAAACTTATCCTTTCTTACTTGTATTTTGATTTAATATAAATATTATATCCTAAACAAAAATTTTCGTCTATAAATAATAAAAAAAGCGGAATTTTAAATTCCGCAAAAATACTACGTAAATATAAATTTTTAAATTTTTTCAATGTTTAAAATGGTTTTATACATCAACGAACACATACATACACATAATCATTTATAGGACAAAATAATGAAGAACTGGCACCATATCGAACAGTTTCATAAAAACAATAGTTATATGCAAAAGGTTGACTGCCTGACTTTGGTTCACATCCGCTGTTACCGGCACTACACCTTGTACACCATGCCCATGATAATTCGATAATATCATCATATAAACTATTTATTTGTTCTTCACTTAAATTTTCAATTTCTTCAAACTTCATTTATATATCTCCTAAATCAATCCAACTTCCCATTTTTTTGTTCCATTTTTTATCGAACTTCATAAATCCCGAATACGGGGTAAAAGTAAGTTCGTTAAAATAAAGTTTATT
>CAJONH010000124.1 GCA_905235825.1 Candidatus Gastranaerophilales bacterium | reverse complement strand
CAATGTGCTCACTTTTTAAAGTCGCCACTCTCAAAAATTCACTCACACCTCATTTCATTCGGCTTATCGTGAATTTTTGTTCGGACGGCCATAATTAAACTGAAATTTTATATTTTACGTAGTATTGCGGAATGATTAGCATTCCGCTTTTTTTTATAAAAAAATGAAAAACAAAAAATTGTTTAGACCCGTTAAATCTGCTATAATAAAAATTATGAAAGAAACAGTCAGAAATATAATAAAAAAATATGTTGATATTTCCTGTGAATCTACATTTATAGTAGGATTTTCAGGCGGCTGGGATTCGATGTGTCTTTTGGATGTTATGAATAAACTTTCAAAAGAATACGGTTTTTTACTTGTTGCTGCTCATTTAAATCATAACTGGAGAGGAAAAGAATCAGAGGCTGAAAAAGAACGCTGCCTCGCTTTTTGTGATGAAAATGATATTACTTTTATTTCCGATACTCTGCCTGTAGGTCTAAAAAATTCCGAACTTGTTGCAAGAGAAATGCGTTATGATTTTTTCAAAAAATGTGCCGAAGAATTTGAAGCTGATGCAATTTTAACTGCACATACAAAAAGTGATAATGCGGAAACAATTTTATATCGTATTATTAAAGGCACGGGGCTTAATGGTCTTGAAGGCATAAGAGAAATTCGTGACCTCGGCGGTTTTAAAGTTATCCGTCCTATATTAAATTTTTCAAGAAAAGAAATTGAAGAATATTGTATTAAAAATGAACTTTATCCAAATAATGATTCAAGCAATACAAATACAAAATATGCCCGCAATAATATAAGACGAAATATTATGCCTGCCATTCGCCATATAAATCCCAATATAGAAAATTCTTTAATAACTCTTGCAGATATTGCAGCAGGTAACAATAAAGTTATTAACGAATTAATGCAAAATATTGAAAATCAAATTACACTCGGAAATAAATGGCTGACTCAAAACTTTTTAATATTAAATGCCGCCATAAAACAGCATTTTGTCTATAAACTCCTTCTGGATAATGATTTAGAACCAAGTTTTTCTAAAATTCAGGAAATAATAAATTTTATATCCGATAATCAGAAATCAAAAACAGGCAAGACATTAAGTATTACAAATGATAAATGGCTTTTTGTTTCACATAAATATACTTATTTTATTGAAGGTGAAACATACAAAAAAATAGAAGATGTTATTTCCGTTGAAAAAGCAGGAAGTTATAATTTAGGCTGTATTAATAAATTTACAATTGAAGAAACAAATGAAAAAGTTGAAAAATTTCCTAAAACAATAAGTAATACGGCTTATGTTGATTTGTCCAAAATAAAATTTCCTCTGGAATTAAGAACCAGAAGAAACGGAGATATAATTCAACCTTTCGGCATGCAGGGAAAAATGAAATTAAAAAAATATTTTATTAATAAAAATATACCCGAACACGATAGGGATAAAATAGTTTTATTATGTAAAGATAATGAAGTTTTATGGGCAGCAGGAATTGGTTTGAGTGAAAAACTCAGAACAACAGAACTTCCGACTCATAAACTTCACATGGAGAAAATTGACAATGATTGAGCTTGATAAAGACATTAATGATTTAAAAATATTAATATCCGAACAACAGATACAGGAAAAAGCAAAAGAACTTGCTCTAAAAATTGACTCCGTATTTCCACAAAACGAAACTGTTTATTTAATATGCGTTCTAAAAGGCTCTGTTATGTTTTTTACAGAGCTTTCAAAACATATTAAACATAATATTCAAATGGAATTTATAAGAATATCAAGTTACGGTCATGAAACTAAATCAAGCCAAAATATGCAGGCTATAGATTTAACCCTGCCTAATTTGAATGATAAAAATGTGTTGATAGTTGAAGATATAATTGATACGGGATTAACCGCAAGATTTTTGACTGATATGTTTAAAATTAAGCATCAGCCCAAAAAACTTATATTTGTATCTCTCTTAAATAAAAAATGTGCAAGGCAGATTGATATTGAACCTGATTTATATGGATTTGAAATCGATGATAAATTCGTTGTAGGCTATGGTTTAGACTACAAAGGCTTTTTTCGAAATCTGCCTTATATCGGATATTTCCCAAACTAGTTTTTGTTAACTGAATATAATTTTAAATTGAGAGGATATAAATCCTATTCGTCCTGATACTGTTTCATTCAGTTTGTTGAAATTTTCTCCGATACCTTTATATGTTTCACTATAATGTGAAAGTATTTCCTTCATATACCTGATATCATTATCAAGCTCTGTGTCTGCGTATAACTTCATTTGACCCCTTTTGTATTTTTATTGTTTGTTTGCTATTTTATTTTCTTATATTTTAATAAAGTTTTTTGGAAGTTCTAAATTTACAAAAAAAGATTAAAATGTTAATAAATATTACAAAAAATATATAAATAAAAAATAAAATCAATATCTTATATAGTTTAAAGTCATATAAATACTGATTATTCTTAGATTTGTAATTTATAAAATTGTATTTGTGTATATATAAATTTAAAATATTTGTGATATTCTAATATAAAGGATGAACAAGATATATGGATATATTAGAAGTTGCAAAAGAAGAATATAATAAATTTGTAATAAATCCGTTTTCCAAGTTTGAAACAGTCAATTTTACCGAACTTAATAAACATAAAGTTGAAGATATAAAATATTTTATTTTTGACAACGGTAAAAAACGTTTTGGTTTTATTTGCGGAATAAAAAACGGGATATTAAAGGCTCCGTTTTCATCTACTTACGGAATTTTTTCCGAAATAACCGAAAATAACAGAATAGAATATTATCACGAAGCAGTTGAAGCACTCATTGAATATTCTAAAAATAATGGGATTGAAGCTATTTATATTGGAACTCCGGCATTATGCTATTCTCCTTCACTTATTACGAAATTCCAAAATGCTCTTATTAATAAAGGATTTCAAATTGAAAGCTACGATGTTAATTTTGAATATTACACAAAAAATTTCGATGAAAATTATCTTGCAGGAATAGCAAGAAATGCACGTAAGAACTACAATACGGCATTAAGAAACGAATTAAAATTTGAAAAAACCAATGATGTAAAAAGTGTCTATGAAATAATTAAAATAAACAGAGAATTCAGAGGATTTCCTCTGCACATGAGTTTAGAAGACGTAGTAAAAACGGCAGAAATAATTCCGAGTGATTATTTTATGGTAAAAGATAAAGAAGACAGGGGCTGTGCTTCCGCACTAATTCATCATTTAAAAGAAAATATCGTAAGGGTTGTATACTGGGGTAATACTCCCGAAAGCGAAGAATTAAGACCGATTAATTTCCTTTCTTATAACATATTCAAGTATTATAAAGAGCAGAATATATCTTTAATAGATATAGGAACTTCAACGGTAGACGGCGAACCAAATTGGGGTTTATGTGATTTTAAAGAGAGTATCGGATGCAGCTGTTCACCTAAAATAAATTGGATACTAAAACTAAAATAAAGGTAAAATAATGATAAACGTTGGAATAATAGGATGCGGTGTTATCGGCGGAGTTATGAAAAAATGGATTGAAAATCACAATCCTGATTGTAAAATTTTCGTTTCAGACCCGCCAAAAGGTTTTAATGATGATATTTCAAAATCCGATATTATTTTTATCAGCATACATATTCCTACGGAAGATAATCATACTCAGGATTTAACGCTATTAAAATCAATAATAAAAGATTGTCCCGATGTACCTATTTTTATCAGAACTACTCTGTTACCCGGAACGTGCGATAAATTATCGGCTGAATTAAATAAAAAAATTCATTTCATGCCTGAATTTTTAACGGAAAGAACTGCTTATGAAGATTTCTGTATTCAGTCCATGATTTATACGGGATGCGAAAATCTTATGAAACAGATATTTATCGGAAAAAAATACATTACTATGTCGAATTTGGAAGCTGAAATAACAAAATATTCACATAATGTATTCGGAGCGGTAAAAGTTACGTATTTTAACGGTATATATGAACTTGCGGAACAATACGGATGTGATTTTGAAAAAATAAGAAAAGGAACATTGTTATCGGGATATATAAATGAACCGCATACAATGGTTCCGGGGCCTGACGGGAAAAGAGGGTTTGGCGGAAAGTGTTTTCCAAAGGATGTTTCGGCATTTTCAAAATTCGCACAAACAACAAAAATCGGTCAAATGCTTACGGCTGTCGAAGAAATAAATAAAGAATACAGAGGATTATGATTAAATTTTTAGATTTGCATAAAATAAATGAACGATTTAGAGATGAAATCGATAAGAGAATTAAAAAAGTTATAGATTCAGGCTGGTATTTGCAGGGAGAAGAAGATAAAATTTTCGAGAAGCATTTTGCTGAATTTTGCGGAGTTAAGCATTGTATAGGTGTTGCAAACGGGCTTGATGCATTAAATTTAATCATAAAGGCTTATGGATTTGGCGAAGGGGATGAAATAATAGTTCCTGCAAATACATATATAGCAACTATTCTTGCAATAACGGAAAACGGCTGTACACCCGTTCTTGTTGAACCTGATATAAATACATATAATATAAATCCTGATTTAATAGAAGAAAAGATAACCGAAAAAACAAGAGCAATAATGGTGGTGCATTTGTACGGTCAGGCGGTGCAAATGGAGAAAATATGGGAACTTGCAAAGAAGTATGAATTAAAAATTATTGAAGATGCTGCACAGTCACACGGTGCTGTAACGGGTGATATAAATTGCCCTAATTATTTGTCTGCCCCCCTTGCGGGGGAAGTGGCACGTAGTGCCGTAGGGGGTGATACAGATTGCCCTAATTATTTAT
>CAJONH010000123.1 GCA_905235825.1 Candidatus Gastranaerophilales bacterium | reverse complement strand
TTGATTAAACGTTTTACATCTTTTCTTATCAATAATCCACGATTTATTTTTAAAATCATACTTCAACGGAAGTTTCTCTCCCGTATTAATATAAAACAATTTAGCTAAATACAAAGGGTATTCTTTTTCATCTAAGTTTTTGAGAAAATAATAATCCCACGGCGGGTTTCCTATTTCTTTCTTGTAAAAATTAAATATATTATTCATTATCTATACAGCTTTCATCTATAATAAAAATTTTGCATAACAACAACGGCAAACATGCCGTGTTTATGCTATAATTCAACAGTTCAATATTTAATCTTTCAGATATATTTAATTATACATAAATAATGTAGGTAGTCAACATAAAATATGTATGTGTAATAAAACTTCATATATACGGAGTAAAAATGTACGGTCATAAACTAAAAGAAATAAGAAAAAATTTATCATATACACAGCAAGAAATGGCAGATTTTTTGAATGTTTCATGCAGAACATATTCTTCTTATGAACGTAATGAAAATAATCCTCCATATTCTATGTTGGTTATTTTATGTAAAAATTACAATATTAATCTTAATTGGTTTATTGCTGATGAAGGTAAAATGTTTAAAGAAAATACATCAATAGAATATGAAAAAATAAAAAACAGCATCATTTCAGAAGTAAAAAACATGCTTAAAAATGAAGGAATTTTGAAATAATTTGTTATGGGAATTGTTAATTATAAACATAAGGCGGGCCGTTTTTAATTTCCATTAAAATATTGTCGGCGATTTGCTTTAATTCTTTTTTCGATTTTTGTCCGCTGTTTGCCTGCATTGTAAAATTATCTGTCAAAGGTGAAATTGCACTTTCTTTTTTGGCACGGAAACTTTCAATTTCTACGGCAACAAGACGCTTTTTTAAATCCAGTTCTGTTTTTGCATTTTCCTGCATAACCGCAGCTTCCTTTACTGCTTCCATTCCTTTTTCAAATACATAACCTAAAGCACTTGAAGCTGTAAAGGCTGTAAATATCTGTTTCGTAAATTTATTTTCGGGGTTTAAGAGCCAATTATAAAAATGTCCTCTGGGTTCGTCAATATAGCAGTAATACTGAACTTTTTTGGGAATACCGCCTAAAGCGGTAGGAGCATCCGCAAAAATTGTTTTTTTAGATGCTTCAACATCGTTTATAATATTTTGTATTTCCCCCTCCGACAAATTATATTTTGCACCAATTTCTTTTATTCTGTCGGGCTGTACGCAAATTGATTTCATTAATTCCACAACGGCAGGAACATCTTTTTTATCAGCTTTATTACTAATATTTTCTATTGCATTAATTGTACTTATGGTATATTTATCTGCAAATTCTTTTGCATTTTCAATTGTCTTTTGTATATTTGAATAACTTTTTTTGCCGAGAACGGCACATCCTGCTATAACACCTGCAACCATTGCCATGTATTTTAAATTTTTATTGTTATTTTCATTTAATTCAGAGCTTTTATTTTTAGAAATTTTTTCTCCTTTGAAAGAAGTTAAAAACGGTGCAAAAATATTTGATTTTTTCTCGTGGCTGAAACTTGCAATATCAGGACAGGTACTTCCCGATTTTGAATTAATGACGGCATCAAAATACTTAACATTTTTATTCATCATATCATTTACGACTTTTAATTTACCTGAAAATATATCCCTGTCGACACTTATTAAATTTTCCTGCAAGTTTTTTTCTATATCGGCACTCCGCTTTTTTACCCATATTTCTTTTGAACCGTCCACAAAATTTTTACAAGCCAATGTTATGCCGCTCATAATAAACACACCGGCAGCACCAAGTATGTTACGGCTGTTAGGGTCACGAATTGCTCTGTATATTGCAAATTGGGGTTCTTCTCTAATATTCATATTAATAGCCAAATCGGGAAGCTGCTCAAAACTTTTTGTATTTAAAAGACTACCTGACGATTTTTTTATACAATTACTAAGAGCAAAACAGCCTGATGCAATTGCGGTTGTTCCTGCCAATAAAGGCATTATTGCTTTTTTGGTATCAAAAGCACTTTCTTTAAATTCAAGTTTATTATCCTTCGACGAATAATATTTTTCTGATTTGTTTATTAAAAGAGAATCTTCTATATCATCAAATGAATATTTTTCATTGCAGGCAGGTGTACGCAGATGAGAATTAACAAGAACACCTTGCAGGGTCGTATTTATATTTTTGTTCTCATTTTTTAAATATTGGCTGTTATTCCTGTTTGTCTTTATTTGCTCTGCGTTCATCTTCACTTTGTTTCTTTAGAATTCTTACAATATATTTCTTTAATTCTCTTGATTTAAATACTGCCAAAGTTTCATCATTTTTATAATTTTCGTCTTCAATTACAGATAAACAAAAGGACATAAATTTTTTTGCCTTTTGCTTTAAGTCATCAACAATTTTTCTGTCAATAAAATTTTTAATTTCTCCAATAATACCTGCTACTTTTTCTCCTGCCTGATGAAGCATATTAATGATATTTTGCGGTAATTTTGCCATTTTATCAAAGAAATTTGAAATTTGAGAAATAGTATTAAATAAAGGATTTATGGCTGCATTCATAAGGAACTGCATAGTTGATTGGAGAACCGGAGATTTAACATTTTGTATAAATTGATTTAATTTATCAGCCATATTTTGCATTTTTGCATTAACATCAAGAGCTGTTTGAAATTGTTTTTCAAAGAAAGTTTGGGCAGCTTCTTTTCTCATCATTGCAGCTTTTATTTCAAGCCCTGCCACATAACATTTTTGATAAGACCATTCACCGTCATGATGATTATGTTTTACTGTAGAACCATGTCCAATGCCTGCTGAATTTTGTTTGTTACAAATTGGGCAAGAGGACTGAGGAACTCCGTGCGGACACATTCCTGCTCTGATATTTGGCTGTATTAAAGATATCGGCGATGTCATGAAAAAACCTGCTGATTTTAATTATACATTAAATCTGAAATGAACAATATCCCCATCCTGAATTATGTAGTCTTTGCCTTCAAGTCTTGTCAGACCCTTATCACGTGCAGCCGTATAAGAACCGCAATTTACAAAATCTTTATATGCAGTAACTTCTGCTCTGATAAAACCTTTTTCAAAATCCGTGTGAATTACACCTGCTGCTTTAGGTGCTTTTGAACCTGATTTTACAGTCCATGCCCTTACTTCTTTTTCGCCTGCCGTAATAAAAGTAGTTAAATCAAGAAGTTTATATACGGATTGAATCATACGCTCAATTCCTGAACTTGTTACACCTAAATCGGCAAGATAGTCTTTAGCTTCCTCTTGTGATAATTCAGCCAATTCAGCTTCTATTTTTGCGGAAATAACTACAACATCCGCACCGTTATTTTTAGCATATTCTTTTACTTTATCAACATAAGCATTACCTTTAGCAAGGTCTGTTTCACTTACATTTGCAGCATATATTACGGGTTTTATACACATTAATTGAGATGATTTTGCAACAGCAAGTTCATCTTCTTCAAAATGTTCTTCTATATTTATAAACGAAGCATTTGAAAGTAAATTAAGAAGTTTTGTATAGACCTTATGTTCTAAAATAGCCTGTTTATCCCCGCTTTTTGCTTGTTTTGCAACTTTTTCAATTCTTTTTTCGAGTGAAGCCATATCACTGAGTGCAAGTTCAGTATTTATCGTTTCGATATCATCTATAGGATTAACTTTTCCCGATACGTGAATGGTATTCTCATCATCAAAACATCTTACTACTTGGATTATTGCATCAACCTCTCTGATATTGGCTAGAAATTGATTTCCTAAACCTTCGCCTTTACTTGCACCTTTAACAAGACCTGCTATATCAACAAATTCAATTGCAGTCGGAATAATTACATCTGTTTTAACCATTTTAGCAAGTATAGGCAGCCTTTCATCAGGAACATTTACTACTCCTATATTGGGTTCTATTGTACAAAACGGGAAATTTGCACTCTGTGCGTTATTTGAAGATGTTAACGCATTAAATAACGTTGATTTACCTACATTTGGAAGTCCTACTATACCTGCTCTCAACATAATTTTATCCTTTCAACATACCTTTTCAGCGTAACAGAAAAATAGTTATAAATATATATTTTTTACTAAAATTTATACAAATTGACACGAAACTTACCGTTATTTGCCCGGGCAATTTATTTTTTAGTCTTAGAAGCCCCTGTATTCCGCAGATTATAAACAAATATCAATATCTCTGCAACCGCTTTATAAAGTTCGGGCGGAATTGATTCATTCACATCAACCATACGAAAAATAGCCCTTGCGACAGGCGGATTTTCTACAACAGGAATAGAATGTTCTCTTGCTATTTCTATTATTTTTTTTGCAAACAGTTCAGTTCCCTTCGCAAGTAATTTAGGTGATTCCATTTGCTGAGGATCATATTTTAATCCGCACGCAACATGAGTAGGATTTGTAACAACAACATCACACTCTTGAACGGAATCCATCATCCGTTGCCTTGCCATTTGCTGTCTTCGTTGTCTTAATTGAGCTTTAACGTGAGGATCTCCTTCCGAGTTTTTATATTCATCTTTTACTTCTTTAAAACTCATTTTTTGATCGTTGAGGAATTTATGACGCTGCATTGCATAGTCAGCCGCAGCAATTATAAAAAATGCCATACAAGCCTTCATTACAAAATCTATTATTAACGAACCAAATCTTTCCATAATAGCAAAACTGTTATCGATTGTTATTAGTGCCAAAATTCCTTCAAAATGAGATTTGTATACCATCCAGCCTATAAACCCTAATAATACAACTTTTACAATATTTTTAACAAGTTCAAAAGCTGTTTTGGGGGACATTATATTTTTAAAATATTTTGAAGGATCTAATTTACTGAGATTAGGTTCTAAAGGCTTAGTTGTTACCAATGGACCTATTTGTATTAAATCGCCTAAAATTGCAATAAAAGCGGCAGAAATAAGAATTGGGCCTATAATTAATGCAGAGGGAATAATTATAGCAAGAAGAAGCTGCGTATAACCTATATCCTCCAAATGTTTATCAGGTATTTTATCATATAAACCAATAAATATTGCCGTTATTTGATCCCAAATAAACGGTGCAAGTTTTAATATAATTGAAAACATTACAATAAGAGCAAGTGCTGTGGAAAAATCTTTAGATTTAACAACCTGTCCGTTTTTCCTTGCATTATTTAATTTTTGCTGACTTGCTTCAAACTGCTTATCCTCATCACCCATTTAAAATTCCTGTTTTTATTAGTATGAAATCATAGAAACGACTTCAAGTCCTTTTGGTAAATTATTTCTTCCGTTTAAATCGGTTAATTCTATAATGAATGCGGCAGCTTTGACATTTGCCCCCGCTTTTGTAAGCAGTCGGCAAGCTGCCCCTATTGTTCCGCCTGTTGCCAATAAATCATCAATAACAAGCACATTAGCACCTTTTTCTATTGCATCTTTGTGTATTTCAAGTTTATCAGTTCCATATTCCAGCTTATATTCTTCCTGAATTGTTTCTGCAGGCAGTTTACCGGGTTTTCTTATTAATATACAGCCGGCATTTATGTTGTATGCCAATGCACTTCCAAAAACAAATCCTCTTGATTCAACTGCCGCAACATAATCAATTCCATGATTTTTAAACTTTTCCGTTAAAAAATCAATCATGGCTCTTAAAGCCTCCTTATCTTTTACGGCTGTTGTTATATCTTTAAACATTACACCCTTTATAGGGAAATCTTTAATCGTTCTGATTTTTTCTTTTACAAGTTCCACTGCCGCAACCATTCTTTTCTCCTTTTTTTCTTCATCCAATCCGGTTCCGCACTTGCCGCCGTGTCAACCCCGCCGGAAATGTACTCACTTTTTAAAGCCGCCACTCTCAAAAATTCACTCACACCTCATTCATTCGGCTTATCGTAAATTTTTTGTTCGGACGTTTTTTAATTTTACAATAAATCGGCTTCTTTTAGCATACTTATTACCAATTTTAAAGGCAATCCGACAATATTATCATAATCACCTTTTATTTCTTTTACAAAATCCTCGCTTAATTCCTGTATACCGTATGAACCCGCTTTATCATAGGGTTTAAACGCTGTAATATATTCTTTTATCATATCAGGAGTTAATTCATTAAATGTAACTTCAGATGTTTCCGATTTCACCGTTTTATTACCCGTTTCATTATCAATTAAACATACTGCCGTAACAACCTTATGTGTTTTTCCCGACAACATTTTCAACATTCTTATTGCATCATCATAATCTTTAGGTTTGCCGAGTATTATATTATCATATATTACTACAGTATCAGCACTTATAATTACAGAATATTTATTTGCTGTTTTTGAAACGGACAATCCTTTATTTATTGCCGTATTTTCAATAATTTGATATGAAAATGATTTATTTTGAATACTTTCATCGTAAGAAGGATTGACAACATCAAAATTAATACCTGTATTTCTTAGTATATCCCGTCTTCTTGGTGATGTAGATGCTAAAATTACTCTTTTCATAGTTACCATACCTTATACACTTTTAAATTTTCATATTCAAAAAGACTAACTCTCAGATACATTGTATCCTAAAAGTCAGTCTTTGAAAAATAATTTTTAAATGATGTAAACTTAACTATAACTTTACCTTCGACGAGGCGGGTTAAAGTTTATTCTCATATATTTAATGGATTTACTTGTAGCACTGGAGCATATCTCCTTCAACTTTTTATCCATTCCCATCATTTCCCGCTGCAAATTAGCATAATCGGTCATGACACCGAGCATGGTTTCAGAATCGACTAACCGAGCTGATTCCGAATTATCAACTTTAATTTTCGCATACTTGAAAACTAATTCTCTATCAATATTATCTTGAGCTCCAATTGCCATAAGCCTCAAATTCCCCCTTGAATTATATAAAGTCCTCTTGCTTATATAAACAATTTTTGCACTCAAAAAATTGCTTCTTTCGAGAGAATTTGTAACAAAATTGTAATAATAATTATTGACCCAATATCTAAAAAGTATATATCACATATATTTTAGATTTTCGGTAACACTTTTATCAATTTGTAAATTTGTTAAATTTTTAATTGAATAACGGATATATTGAATGAAAATTAGCTTTTACTGCCGTCTCCTCGGCGGATTAAAGTTAATTCTCATATATTTTACTGATTTACATGTAACATTTGAGCATATTTCTTTCAATTTTTTGTCAAGTGTTATCATTTCACGCTGCATATTAGCGTAATCATTCATTGCATCGAGCATCGTCTGGGTATCCACTAACTTTGTAGTTTCGGGATTATCCATTTTCAGTTTCGCATATTTGCGAACCAACTCACGGTCGATATTATCTCTAGCCCCAATTGCCATAGAAAATAATTTTCCCCCTTATAAATAAGTCTATATGAAGATAATCAGGTTTAAATTACCGATTATCTTTTTTGTTTAATTTATACTTCAATTGTACATTCCAATTACGCATTTTAACGAATTAAAATAACAACCTCATGCCTTCGAATTTATATTCGAAAGATTTTTAGAACAACTATCCCGATTGTAATTTAGATACTTTAAAGCAACATCCAAAACATTTCGGAATAATTTGTTAAAACTATACTTAATTGGTATAAATAATATTAATAAGCCTGCTTTCCGGCTCTGCACTTTTAATGCTCCGGAATTTCCCTCCATGAATATACTATTGTCCCCTGTAAATATATAAAAAAATTATTTTATAAAAAATTACCTCAAAAATGAGTTTTGTAACAATTTCGTAATAAAATTGATTTAATTACAAATCCATGTATATCGTTATTAGTATTACGTTTTAGCTTTAAGAAATATTTTTTTTGTTAAAACATATTTTATAATAATTTGGATATTGACGAAATTTGAGTTATTATATAAGATAATAAGACCATTTGCATAGTGCAAATCGGATTGAGGTTTATCATAGGAAGTATTATAAAAATATAATTCTCTTTCGGAGTGATAAGGCATTATATATGATTAATTCAGCAGCAGTCAACGGAAATAAACAAAATCAGTCAATCGGAAATATAGTAAACGATATCTATTTTTTCCCAAGCTGGGAAATTGTAAGCTCTTTTACAATAAATTTGAACAGATTTTTCTTCTTTCATAAAATTATTAATGTAAATCTGTTAAGGAAGTTTGCATTAAAAAACATGCTTGAAAAATATTCAATACGAACAATGGACAGTAAAACTATTGCCGGAATGGACATAAAACTCTATAAAGATTGTGTTTATATCGTCAATCTTGAAATAAACATGAAATTAGCAGCCGTTTCTTCAGTTGAAAAACTTTTACAAACAGCTGTTGAGCAAGCAATAAGTGAAACAACCGATAAAAAGGTTTTGATTAATATTTCCCCAAAACAAAAATATAAGAATAAAATAAAAAAAATACTAAAAAATAATGGTTTTGAAATAGAAGAAAATCAAAGCGATTATGAAAAACAAATGTTTGGTGAAATATATAAATTGCATATAGAAGTTAATAATTGCAGTAAGAATAATGAAGAAAAAATGCATGTTCTCGTAAACAGGTAGTATTTATTTTAAAAACTTCATATATATATATGATTTGATTATTTGCCGATACTAATACAATTAATTAGAAAAGGTATATATTTATATCGGAAATAATTAATGAGTGAAGATGTAACATACAATTCTTATAATAATATAAAAAGGCTTTCTGACAGTGAGCTTGAAGCATTATGGCAAAATTATCTTAAAGACAGAACAAATAAAAAATTGCGTGATG
>CAJONH010000122.1 GCA_905235825.1 Candidatus Gastranaerophilales bacterium | reverse complement strand
AGAGCCACAGTAACGGATGCAAATCTTAATTACGTAGGCTCAATTACCATAGATGAAGATTTTCTCAATCTTGCTAATATTAAAGAATGGGAAAAAGTAGAAATATTAAATATAAATAATGGCGAAAGATTTCAAACATATGCACTTAAAGGTAAAAGCGGATCGAGATGCTTTTGCTTAAACGGTGCGGCAGCAAGAAAAGCTCAAATAGGCGATAAAATAATCATCTGTGCTTATGCACAAATGACTCCCGATGAAGCTAAAACTTTTAAGCCTTCTATTGTTCAGATTGATGACAATAATAATATTAAAAATTAATATTTTCTCTCTTTAAATAGCTTTATTGTTTTGTAATTTTTAATAAAAGTTTACATTTCTATTAATACATGTCAAAAATTTTTTTTAGTATACTTTAAAAGAATGTAGTGTATATGTGTTTATTGGGGTTTGTGTATGAAAATCGATGGTATTTCTGTAGTTAACAGTGTAAATGAACAAAGAGCAGCCGGTAAAACCGAAAATGTTACAAATAAGTCAGCAAATGTTCAAATAACTAAATTGTCTAATATTTACTATAAACCGTTATCTTTTGGCAGAACATGGGCAGAACATAAAAGCTGGGGAGCTGTTATTAATCCTGAAACAAAGGAAGCATCTTTTAAACTGTTTACGTATCCTGATACAGAGCGTGTAACAGTAACGGTAGAAAAATTAAAACACGATAAAAATGCACAGCCAAAAGAATATGAACTTGAAAATAAAGGTTCCGGTATCTATGAATCGGGTAAAATACCAAAAGGTGAAGTAGAAAACGGTGATAAATATTACTATACAATTTACAGACCTAATCAAGAACCGGTTAAGGTAAAAGACCCGTATTCTTTCCGTCAGGAACAATTACTTGATAAATCAACGGTATATGACCATTCGTTATACGAATGGCACGATGAAGACTGGAAAACAAATAAAAATAGAATTTCCAGACTGGCAAATAAAAATAACGGATTAAAGTCCGTTAATGATGCTAAAATTTATGAATTTAATACCGTTTCATTTACGAAAGACGGCACATTTGAAAGTGCTAAAGAAAAAATGGAAAGTATTAAAAAATTAGGATTTAATGCAATTGAAATAATGCCTGTAGAAAATACTTATTCTTTTAACTGGGGATATGACGGTGTTGATAAACTCGCTCCTGCCGAACATTTAGGCGGGCCTGACCAATTAAAGGATTTTATTGATTATGCACATAAAACAGGTTTAAATGTAATAATGGATATGGTTCCCAATCATTTAGGGCCTGATGGGGCTCAATTGAATAAAACGGGGCCGTATACATCACATCCTAATGATTTTGGCGAAGCATTTAATTTTGAAGGTAAAGATTCAAGATATGTAAGAGATTATATGGTCAATGCAGCTTTAAATTGGATTGATAACTATCATTGTGATGGTATACGCTTTGATATGACAAAATACATGGAATCCGATTTCACGATGAAACAAATTGCTGCAGAAATAAATTATCATAAGCCGGATGCATTTTTAATTGCAGAAGATGCGAGAAATGATTATAGAGTAACTTCTCCGTTAAAAGCAGAAGAATATGGCGGAAATCAAAGTGAAGATGTACACGCTGAAGCAATTGATAAAATATCAAAAAATCAGGCTTCAATTGATAATCTGGGCTTTGACAGCGAATGGGATTTCAAATATTTTCATCATTTAAAAGAATTACTGTATGGTAATGCAGTATTCAGCAATTTTGAAAATATATGCATAAATTCCCCCGGAAAAGTAAAATATACAATGAGCCATGACGAAATAGGAAATTTTGACGGTTCCAGATTAGTTTCAAAGTTAATGGTTCCTTTGTTAAATATGAATGATAACGTTGAATTATATGATGAAGACAGAGAACGTGCATTAAAGCTGTCTGAAAATAAGCATAAATCATATCACGATGCTTTAGATATTGTTCGTTATCAAAAAGCACAATTAACAACAGAAAAGTTGGCGACAATGCTTCAAACGGGAGAATTGGATAAATATCAAGGAAAAGATTATCATATCTTTGCGGATGAAGTTTTACTTCCTCTGGGAGTGAAATATAGTTCTAATTTATATTTAGATTCAATAAAAAATGCATACAGTAATGCATTTGAAAAAAATAAAATGGGTCAGGCACTTACTTATGCAATACCGGGGCCCAAAATGATATTCCAAGGAGATGAAAGAGCTGATTTAACACCGTTCAGATTTTTCAGAGAATTTGATTCCGTAAAAGATGAACAATATTTATCAGTTGAAAAAGGATATAAACATGGCAGAGATGCTTTAAATGAATCTAAAATGGGTAATATTAAATATTCAAGAACGGGAAAATCAAAATGTAACTCTTTTGAAAAATTAACACAAGATTTAAATAAAATGAGTAGAACAATAGGTGCAATGACTGATGGTACAATTATAAGAGATAATACGGTAAGACATTATGATTCAAATGTTATGGGTATTCATACAAAAGGAAATAGAGATAACAGTGAGTTATTTACGGTTTCAAATATCGGTGCGGACAGATATCCAAACGGTATAGGCGGTGATAAATATTATATTGATTTTCCCGAAGGCAAATGGGTTGAAGTAATAAATACAAATGATAAAAAATATGGCGGTAACGGTAAATTTATGAATGAAGAACCTTTAGTAAGAAATGAAAACGGTCAATGTGCCATAAAATTGAATACTTATACTACTGCAATATTTAAGCGTGTAGATTAATTTTGTAGTTTTAGTAAAGAAATATTAATTTTATTATTTTTAATATCAATTCAAAATATTGATTATTTTTTATAATCGTGTATTTTTCAGCGAAAAAGTAAGTAAGGAAGGAAGATTAATGAATATTTCAATGATAAACGGGTTTGAAACCGTTAAAAATGTTAATAATAATCAAAATAATTCACATTGCGGTATAAGAATGAGTACACCATTACAAGCTGATACGGTTAGTTTTTCAGGTTCAACCATTTTCAGACAAGATGATGATTCAATACCGCCAACTGCTTTAAAAACTTTTAACCGATATGGTGTTAAAACTTGTGATTGCTATTGTTTAGATAAAAGTGAAAATATTATACACGGCATATATGAAAGAAGAAATGAAATTTTAACAGACTCCGAATTAATGAAGTATTACGGTGTTTCAAGAGAAGATGTTCATTCCGCATTTAAATCAGGGAAATTAACTCCCTATGGAATTCCTGAAGATACAACGGTTCGTGTATCTACCAATGATAATTTTATGTTTGATATAAAAGACAAAAGAAATGCAGATACTGTTAAAAGTTTTGAAAATTTTGCAAGAACTTCAAAACTATATAAAAATCGAGCGTATTTAGAACGTATATGTAATGCAAATATTAATGAACAAAAGCATTTCCCGATTAAATCATTTCCTGCGGCAGAACTTGAAAAACAGGGATACGGCTCGAAAGAAGATTTAATGGCAAATGTAGGACTGCATATAAAGGTAAATGAAATAAAAAAATATATTTTAAATAATAATAATTATGACCTTTCATCTACATTAATGTATGACATTATTGAAAAATCAAGAAGAAATAATCCTGCACTTGTTCCTGTTGATGAACTTAAAAAGTCTATGGGCGAAGAAAAATTATTTGATGCTGTAATAGGAAAACATATATCCTTTTTAAAACCGTTAAATTCATTCAGCTGTTCATTTAAAGATTTAAGTATTAATTTAGATGACGAAAAAAATCTTGAATATTTAAAATCTGTCAATGATGATAAATTTCAAAACTGGCTTAATTTAAGATTAGATAAAGCTCAAAAATATAAAGCATCAAATATTGAAAAAGCTGAAGCATTTAAAAGTAAGGAACAGCCAAAAACAACTGATGAAGTCAGAAAAGAATTACAAAAAGAATATGAAAAAATAAGAGCCGAAAGAAACAGGGAAATAATCAGAAATGCTTTATTGAAAGCCAGAGATAAAGAAAGTAATGCAAGGAATACTTCATTAAGAAGTACGATAGCATGGACATTAAGTGATAATACCCGTCAGGTAATGAGAGAAAATTCCAATCCTCATATAAGAGAAATCGCAGAAAAACAAAAAGGAATAAAACAAATTCAAGGGGCATTAATGATGGGCGATATGACTTATGAAGAAGCCGAAAAATTAATCAATGATTTAAATTTAACTCAGCGTGATAAAATTGATTTATTATCATTCTATAAAACCTGCTGGGAAATATCAGGTACGGAAGAATGGAAACAGTCGTTAAAAGAAGCGGGGGAACTCACAGAAATATATAATCAAAAAGGCATAGATGGCATTGACAATGAAAAAGTACGGGAAAGACTGATAAGGTGGGAGCAGGAAAACGGTAAAAAGTACTCTGTAGTAGCAAATATGATGAAATAAATTACTGTTTAAAAAAAGATTTATCAATATAGTATGAGGCACCCCAAGGATTAATATAGAAAGTTACAGGAATTTGCATAGGGGTGCCGCATACGTTAAGAGTCCACATTTCTTTCCAATATCCTGCAATATATTTGTTTTTCCTTTTTTTTACGTCATAAGGGTAGTGTATAATTTGTGTATTTTTAATGGAGTAATCACTACATGCCGGATATTCTTCCGCATATATTTTATAAAGACTTTTCATTACTTTGAATTGTAAATTATCATCAGCAATTGATTTACCATCTACAGGAGTTGTTAAGTCATAATATGCAAAAGTTTGTATAACGGATACGAATATACAAATCAACAATAATAATAATTTAAATTTCATAATGTAAATTAACTATCTGTTTCCTAATGCTGCTTTTATAAATCTTAATCTTATTTCGTCTTTATATTCCGGTTTGATAAGGTAATACAAAAATGCTTCAAGTACTTCAAATCGTTCATCGCAATTGGCTTTTACAAGGAAATTTTCTACACCTTCATCATTAATTTTATTTATTTCTTCAATTGAAACGAACAATTCGTTTTTTTTCATTTCTTCAAATGTTTTTAATCTGTCGCCGCAATTAATAGGACGTTCTATGCCGTAATTAAGTTTATTATTACTTAAAAGATTTGAACATCTGTATAAGTTTTTGCAGAAAGAATTTACTTCAAGAATATAAGAAGCCTTATTTTGAAATTTATCTTTATTATTTTTATATGAAATATAATCAATAATTCCATATTCAAAAGGTGCTTCAATATAAGGGTTTCTTTTAATTTCAGATTGAACAAGGCGGATTTGCGAGTAATTTTCTTTTATATATCTGGCTAAATCGCTGTTAAAAACGACGGCATAAGAATCTTTATCTTTTGCGGTATTTAAGACGAGATTTGAATATCTGTCCTGAAAATTTTCAGGTTTTACATCTACATTTTCAAATTCAAAATACATTGCACATCCATTGTCTTCATAACGGTTAGTATCTGATTCTATATTTTCAAAAGGTATATAATTTCTTTCTGTTCTTGATTTTGACCAAATACTGTATGGAAACATAAAATAGAATGATAATTTATTCATTCTTTCATAAAAAGCCTGAGGCATTTCTTTTTTTAAATCTAAAATCTGCCAAATCAAGCCCATATCAAAACGAGTATTATCTATAATTAAATTATATTTATCCATTTCTATTCCCCGCAAATTTCTTAATTATAATATGTCTAATTTCATCTCTATATTCAGGTTTTATTAAATAATATATATAGCTTTCAATAGTATCATAAATTCCGTAATTTATATCTATAGATTTTTCTATATAAGGAAAATCTATTCTAAAATGAGAAAAACCTGCTTTAATGTAACTTTGCATTCTTTCTTCCGAAATAAAATTGGGATTGTTTTTTAAATCATAAAAATTAAAATCACGTTTTAAAGGGCAGACATAGACATCTGAAACACCATAATAATTCAACTGTTCTTGTTCTAAATATTTTTTGTGATTTTCATAATGTCTGCAATCAGAAGGACACAATGGATTTAGTGTAATATAAGCATTTTCTTTAAACTTAATGTCGTTTTTTCTTAATATATTATTATATTTATCGCTTATTAGAATATCTTTTTGCTGAAAATCATTTTCATCAGCTATTTTAATCAGCTTAAAATGCGGATATTTCTTTTTTATGTAATCAAATAAAATATCTGATTTTACATAAATACCGTTTCCTTCTTTGTGTGCTGATTTTAACATAAGATTAGAAAAATTATCATTTAAATCTTCTTTAGAAATACTGTTATTGTCAAAAATATAATTTACATTTATATTATGTTTAGAATATATGCTGAGAGTAGTTTCCATATCATGTTTTGTTATATAGCGTTGTTCTCTTACAGAAGACCAAATTGAGTAAGGAAAACATCCTTCTGCCGATGAAATTTCAAAATTATTTTTGAATACTGATTTATTATTTTCCTGCAAGGTAATAAAACACAGGTTTAAAAAGACCTGATTGTGAAAATTCGGCAGACTAATATTTATTTTTATCTTTTTCTTAAAAAAATCTGTTAACATAGTATAAATTATAACATATAATATTAATATGAGAGGAAAAAAATGAAATACGAAGAAAAAATAACGGAATTATTTAAAAATGCATATACCGAAGTCAATAAAAATCACGATGAAGCCGTAATTGCATTTGAAAATTATTGTAATATAAGAAACAGAAAAATACCTGTAATGGTTAATTATGATACTCATAGTGATGTTTATTTAAATACAAAACAAATAAGTCCGAATATAGCAAATTGGGTAAACTTTTGTTTTTCAAGATTGGGTTTGGTTGAATATTATTGGATTATTCCTCGCTATATAATGCAAAATTCAGTATTTAAAAAAGTTTTTGAAACAAGTGATAAATTACAGCAAGAAACATTTCAGCATGGAGCGATGCGTGCATTTGGCGGTCTTGATGACGTATTAAAAGAAAATTTCCTTTTAAATAAAGAAACGGCAGAATTGATAACCGTAAAAAAAATAAATTTTCTTAACGAGAAAAATAAAAAATTCAATTTACCTATAATTACTGCTGAACATGAGGGGTTTGTTCCGGTTTCAATTTATATTGTTCCTTTTGATAAAATTTCGGTATTAAAAGATAAAGAAACAGCACTAAGTATAGATGCCGATTCTTTTTGTAATTCCGGACATGATACAATAAATGCAATTAATAATATTGATATTACATCTGATGAAATAAAAAAAGAATTTGACTTTTTTATAAGTGCATTATATGAAAATAATGTTAAAATTAATGCAGCATCATTAACGAGGTCGCCTGCATACTTTCCTCCAAAGTTTGAAAAAGAAATCAATGAATTTTATTCAAAAATTAAATCAGTATCAAACTATCAGATGATATAACCGTATTAGATAATAAAAATACAGCATTAAATAAAATTGAAAAATTGCTCGGTATTGCTAATTATGATAGTATTTTATCATAATGAAAATCAGGCATTTAGATTCATATATAGCAATATTTTGTGTTATTCTTTTTGTGTTTATAACATTTCCTAAAATGATTAATCATTATCCGAGTTACGATGAAGCATGGAATTATTGTGTTTCAAGATACATGAAATTACAAGATTATAATTGGTATCTTGCCCAACATGGTCATACCATAATATGGTATCTTTTAATAATGCCGTTTGCAAAATTAAATATAGCATATCCTTATCCTATGCTTATTATTAATTGGTTTTTTGCCGTTATGGCAATATTTGTGTTATGGGTAAAAGCTCCTTTTAATAACTTTTTTAAAATTATCATTACATTTTCGTATATGATGTTACATTATTTTTCTATTTTTGCGAGATGTTATTCTATTGGAATTTTTGGATTATTTTGCGTTGCGAGTTTGTATAAAAATCAAATAAAAAGGCCGATTTTGTATGCCGTATTACTGGGATTATCAGCGAATACAAGTGCCATGGCTTCAATTTTGGTTCTTCCATTAGCATTAATATTCATAAATAACCTTATTAAAAATTTTAAAATGATTGATAAAAAAATCTTATTTGTAAGTATTGGCATTCTTATTCTATGCGGTGGTATTACTCTATATCCTTGTATTCGTTATTCTGTATTTTCTAATTATACAACTAATGATATTTCAATTTATTTTGAAAGGTTTTGTATTCCCCAAAAATGGACTTTAATTGCTATAAGCTCTTACGTTTTCAGCTTTGGTTATTTATTTTTTAAAAGTAGAAATAAAGCAATAAAATTTTTTCTTGTTTTTTCCACTTGTTTTTTAATTATTTTTTTATTCCGAATTTATATAGGAATGTTTTGGCATAGATTTTTCTTTATAATAATCTTAATCATTACAATGTGGATAAATAATGATATAAAAATTAAAAATAAGTTATTTGTTATATTTTCATTGAGTATGTTATTACTTCTATTTGTACCGGTAGAAATAGGATTGTCAGGTGATGAAATTGAATATAAATTTGGAAAAGAATTTCAAAAAAATAATTGGAGTAATAAATTTCATGATTGTATTTTGTTGGTAAGCGGATATGAAATGCAGCCATTTTTAATGGATGTAGAGAAAAATTCCGTTCAAATTTTACTGTATAGCTACGGAGAATTAAATCAAATAATTGCAAACAATGATAAACCTATATATTTAATAATTAATAAAAGTATTAATCATTTTGATATGGAGCCTAAAGATCTCACTAAATTTGAAGATAAAAAAACGGATAGTTTCCAAAATCAAATTTTTATTTATAAATTAAAATAATTATAAAAAATTTTTTGGGTATAAAAAATACCCCTGGAGCGATTCGAACGCTCGACCCACCGCTTAGAAGGGCGATTTTAAGGCTTTTTAGTGATTTCAACTGTTTTTACTCGTGATATTGAAAGCAGGCATGCTTATTTGAAAAAAGAAATTATTTCTAATGTTGATACTATTTTCTATGTAGCAATTCCAATTCTAAAACATCCCGAATTAAAGAAACCATTATTATTTGACACACAAACTATACATAGGTTAGCTCTGCCATTAAAAATTGGCGGTTTGATATTTCTTGTTATGATTACAGTAAAAGAAAGAACAGATTTTAAAGATATACTAATAGATGAATTTACAATATATGATTTATATTCGCAAGTAGATAAAAATAAAAAACTATTATTGATTTTTATATTTCAATTTAATAGAATATTTGTTATGAATAATATTTTATTAAATATTAAAAAATTTAAAAAGGAACATAAATTCTTATTCATTGCTCTAGTCATGTCTTGGATATTAGGGTTATTTTTATTTATTCCGAGTGTTATATCATTAATTAAATTTCATTATACATTTAATTCTGATGATTATTTAAGAACTCTGATTTTTTTAATCTCACCGATTAGTATTTCTATAATTTCTTTTATTACATGTAAAACAATGATAAAATATCCGAAACTCTCGAAATGGATTTCAACTATTTTAAATTTGGGATTTATACTTTATGGGGTAGTAATTTTTGGGGCAGCAATATTTCTAATAGTCGGTTATGTTGGTGCTTGGTATTTGGATACTCATTAAAATCACTCAATCAAATTTTTGAGATTGAGTGATTTTTGTATAATTATTTTAAATACTGGGATGCTGTTTCTTTATCAATTTTAACAGAATATACTGAAAAATAAGGTATAAGTCGTCCTCTTTCTTGATTTAATCTTCCTGCTTTTACGAGAAAATAATCTCCTTTTTTATTAAAATCATAAGTATCTATAAGGTAAAATGTTATTTCTCCACTTTTTTCTAAATACATCTCGGCAATTTGAGCTTTACCTATCGCACCCCATAAGTTAAATTCAGTAAGCCCAAATCCGGTATCACTTTTTTTAATATAGCCAAAATCTTTCAAATATTGCTTATTTGCCTGTATATAATTTTTTATCGCTGCACTTTTTGCTATATTTTGGGAAGGTTCAGAGTCATTTTCAAAATATATACCCTTTGTTGTATTAACGCAATTTTTACCATAATCATCAGCAAGCTGGTCAAATATTCGTTCTTTTACATGTTCTCTTAATATCGGACTTAGTTCATCTGCATTTCTTAATACAGTATGTTGTCTT
>CAJONH010000121.1 GCA_905235825.1 Candidatus Gastranaerophilales bacterium | reverse complement strand
ATGTAATTGTATATAAATACAAATTTTATTATAATTTAATATATGGAAATTAATATTTTATATAAAAAATTTATTAATAGGATTTTTTATTATACGACATTTATATTACTTATTCTAATTTTTGAACTTATATTTAAAGTGAAAATCAAGAATGACTTAGTTGAAAATGAATCAATATATAAAAATTTATGGATAATCGGCATAATAGGGTTCATATTAGGAACCCTTATTATACCTTTTTTAAATAAAATAGATTTTTTATGGAATTTTTTTTAATATCTTTTTCTTAAATCTCCTATATTCTGCATTTCGTGATATTTTTTGATATTCTTAACAAAATCCTTATCATGTTCGTTTTTTGTATAAACATTTTTACCTATTTGCATTGTATTTCCCATATTGTATACAGCATCATATTTATGCCCATAGTTAATAATATTACTTTTATAATTTATTTCGGCATTTTTCATTTGACCGATACCGAAAGCATTAAATGTTACGGTTTCATTGCCGTATTTTGCTCCCATTAACTGTGCTAAAGTACCGCCCAGTGAATATCCTGCAAAGTCAAATTTATAATTTTTACCTTCGCTTATTAGTTTTTCTCTTACATCAAAATAAAATTGTTCTGCATCTTTAAATTGCATCGGCATTGTATTTGTTAGTTTCATTAAAAAATTATTGCCTACCCAATCAATTGCACTCTTTTCATCAGTACCTTTATAAGCAATAACAACGGTTTTATCTTTATTATTTATATAGGCTCTGCCATAGAAACCTGTTTTATGATTTGCATCTGAAAAATATGGTGAAAACCCGTCAATATTAGCTTTCCCTGCATAAGTATTAGCATCAATTAATATTTTTCTGTATGTATCGTGTATGGGTTTATAATCTTCATTGTATCCATAATGTTCAATAATTGGTTCATACATAACTGACTTCATCACTGTATTTGTATTTAATACATTTTGAATGTAATCATCTTTATTATATGTATTTGGATAATTATTTTTTGTTTTATTATTATCACTCATAGAAGAAAATAAAATATTTGCCCTTTCTTCCATTTTTCTTTCATATTCTAATCTTTTTCTTAAATTATCATTTTCTCTTTGATTTTCAAATCCTCTAATATTATTTAAATTATATTGTTTTTCAACATTACCTTTTAATAATGAATTATCCATTCCTAATCCAATATTCTCATAGATATTTTGGGTTTCTTTATTATTAGGGTTGGTACCATTTACATTTGAAGAATTTGAATGTTTTTCCATATAGTCATACAATTCTTCTTTAATTTTTATCATTTCGGAAACAGTGTATTTTGTTGCTAAAATACTTAATATGGTGCTGATTGTTTGAGGATTTAATACAACACCTAAAACACCGGTTAAAATATCACCGATTTTATCGCCGATTTTCCCGCCTTCGGAGCTGTCGCCACCTCTATTATCAGGATATTCAACTTTTCCTTTTAATATTCCTCCCGTTGAAGAACTGCCTGCTCCGCCGTTTTTATATGTAAATCTGCCTATATCATCTCTCGGATGATCCGCTTCATTAAAATTTGACATTTATCATTCCTTTACCTTTATCTGACTTATGAACACTAAAATGCACCTAAATGCTTATCAACACTTATTTTTTATCTAACTAAACTCATCAATCATTTATTTGAATTAACTTTTAGGATGTATTACATTCTCAGTATAAATCTTTTTAATAATATTACAAGTGTCTTATCTCAAAGATGTTGATTTCATTGAATAAAAATAAGGCTGAAACCATGTATTCATCATGATTTCAACTATATGTAAATTTTTATTAAGAATTTGACTAACGGGTTTTGTTCAGTATTTCACCTTATTAGAATTTTATTTTCAAGCTGTAGGGCAGACTTTAGTCTGCCGAAATTTAAGATTTTATTGTTTGGTAGACTAAAGTCTACCCTACTACTATATTGTATTTTATATTCAATTTTGTTATCTTTTTTTTATGAAAATTAAACATTTATTTGATTTAAAAAAAATATTCATCAAGATATGTAACTTAAAATATTACATATCTTGGAATTTGATTTCTTTAATTGGTTATTTAGATTTTTTATATTGTTTACATTTTTATAGTGTATCAATAGGTTCTTATCGTTTTTCCGCAGGCGATATAATGTTAATTTTTAGTGTTTATTATTTAATTTTTACCAGAATAGCTTTTTTTATATTTCTTTTATGTTTTAATGGTATTAAAATAAAACAAAATAAATTTATAGACAATAGAGTATATAATACATTTTTTCTAATTGGCTTAATTTGTTTTTCTGCAGTCTCATTAATTACATTGATTTCTATAATTTCCGTTTTTGTTGTTATCTTGTTATTTTATTAAAATATTTTAAATAAATTTTTATGAAATAATCGGCATTATAATTTATAGTAGTAGTAGGGTAGGCTTTAGCCTACCGAAATTTAAGATTTCATTTTTTTGCAGACTAAAGTCTACCCTGCTTGCTGACTATTTTGACAAAAGTTTTCTATGCATACGGTATGACATGAAATTTTAGGTGTGCATATAGGAATATTTGCGTATAAAAATATAATGATTACAAAGAATATTGCATTATATAATCATCCATTACAAAACCGCTGCCGATATCTGTTACTACGGCATCAATTGTTTTGAACCCCCACTTATCATAAGCCCTGATTGTATTTTCATTTTCTTTATTAACGGTTAAAGTAATTTTATCATAATTGCAAGATTTCGCATATTCTTTAATAAAATCAAAAGCCTTTGTACCTAATCCTTTATGCCTGTACTCTTTCTTTATATACAATTTAGAGAGAAAAAGTCCGTCCTCTTTATGACTCATCCCAATATAGCCTGCTTTTTCGCCGTCTTTGAGAATATAAAAATAAATATAATTTTCGTTTTTTATCTGCTCATTCATTGCTTTTTCAGACTGGAACTTTTCAACCATATAATCAATTTGTTCGGGAGCTAAAAGTTCAACCCAGTATTCATGCCAAATTTCGGAGGCTAAATCTGCCAAATCTTTAATATTTTCAGCTTCAATAAAATCAATCATAATAACCTCTTTATTTATTTTTAACCGCTCTTTGAATATCCCGTGTTTGAGCTTTTTTTGCAAGGTCTTCACGCTTATCATACAATTTTTTACCTTTTGCAAGAGCTATTTCAAGTTTTGCCCAGCCGTTTTCAAGAAATAATTCAATCGGTATAATTGCATAACCGTCTTTTTTTATTTTTCCCAGCATTTTTTCAATTTCTTTACGGTTTAAAAGCAGTTTACGTATACGTTTTTCTTCGTGATTATATCGGTTTCCCTGCTCGTATAGACTTATATGACAGTTATAAAGAAAAACTTCGTTATCAAAAATTTTTACAAAACTGTCTTTTAAATTAACAGCTCCTTTTCTTATTGATTTAATTTCAGTTCCTGTTAATACCATACCAGCATTGTATTTATCAAAAATATGATATTCGTGAAATGCTTTTTTATTTGTTGATACTATTTTTTTACCCATAATGATTATAATATTATCACGATAAAGCAGAAAAACAAAACTAATTAAGGTTTATTATTAACCTGCTTTTTTAATTTTTTCATTTTTCATATATTTGTTAATAACAAAATCTTTAGGTACGCTTACAAAAGAATTTTCGGCAGTATATGCTATTGAAGGAGTTGTTCTTGAATATTTAGCATCTCTTAATTGATTTATTTTTAATTTATTGTTTATTTGCATTTTTTTATCTTTTCTGCGGTTTATTTTTAATCCAAAAATTGCTAAAAACCAAATAAACATTGCACCTATCGAGAATGTAAGCATATCTTTATTTACACCGAAAAATACGGTTTCCGTATTTATGGGATTGATAAGTCCAGTTGAAATATCTTGAGTAAAAATATTTGCATTGGAAATATTTTTACCTTCAAGTATTACAAGTGTATTATCCGAATTTTTTTTCTGAACGGTAACATTATTAATATTCGATGTATTATCATAAATTATTTCTATGGCATCCGAAGGAACGGTAGAATTCAGCATAAGAGTCAAACGATTATTAGCATTTGTAATTTTATTTATTTTAGTTTTACCGTCGAGCTTTAAAATAATACTATATGCGTCTTTTGTATTTTGCTTAACATCAATTCCGGCAAGTGAATTATTTACGGCTTCTGCCGATGATACTGCAAAAAATAATACACACAAACAAAGTAAAATTTTTTTAATATACTCTTTCCCTATATTCATTAAAACTACCCTTTTTTAATAATTCTAAAGAGTTTATAAAAAAAACACATCAATCTAACGGTTTATAAAAAGACATTAATCTTTAGATTAATATTTTAAATTAAATCTTCACATGAATGATGACAGCGACGGAACATATTTTTTTTTAATGTTAAAATAAAAGGTATTAAATTTTATTGTGAAAAAGGATATAAGGAATTTTATAATGGAATATTTTATAACCGGAATAGATACTGATATAGGAAAAACATTTGTAACAAAAGGTTTGGCATTTGAGTGTTATAAACAGGGAAAAAAAGCAGGAGTTTTTAAACCGCTTCAATCGGGGGCGATAAAAACCGCAAACGGAAATTTAGCTCCTGACCTTGAAGCAGTAAAAGCTCTTTCAAAAGAAATTAATACAAAATGCTCATATCTGTTGGAAGGCGAGGTTTCTCCCGCTCTGGCGGCAAGACTCTCCGGCATAAAAATCGATATAAATAAAATTAAAGCTGATTTTACAGAGTTTTCCAAAGAAAATGATATTACTCTTGTTGAAGGTGCAGGCGGTATTTTAGCACCTGCAACCGATAATATGCTCTGTGCCGATTTAATAAAAGAGCTTAATATTCCGATAATAATTGTTACTGTTCCTTTTTTGGGAAGATTAAACCATACGCTTTTAACCGTTCATTATGCAAAAACAAACAATATAAGCATAAAAGGTATAATAATAAATAAACTTCCGGAAAAAAGCACAGATTTAGCAACTCAAAATTTTATCAAAGAACTTGAAATGTATACTGATGTCCCTATTTTGGGAACAATAAAGGATTTGGGCGATGATACAGAGTCAATAAAAAATATTTTCGGTAATATTGTTCAAAAAATTTTATAAAACAATTGATATTTTTTAATCTGCCCGTAAAATTATAAAAGGAGATTAAATTTGTCACATAATTATAACAGAGATTTATATAAAATTTTAGAAACTGATTATGGTGCAACTGCTGCCGAAATTAAAACAGCATACAGGAAACTTGTAAGACTTTATCATCCTGATGTAGCAGGTAAAAATGCCGATGCCGAAAAATTTAAAGAAATTCAAGAGGCTTATGAAGTTTTATCAAATCCCGCAGAAAAAGAAAAATATGATATTGTACACGGATATTATCGTGAAAAATTGAAAAAAGAGTTTGAGAAAAAGAACGAAGACTCAAAGAAAAATTATAATGAATTTATAAAAAAAGCAAAAACAAAAGTTCAACAGGAAACAAAAAACGAACAAAAAGAATCATTTTCACAGTCGATAAATGATGCACTGGACAGTTTATTTCATACGCAAAATAAAAGAAACACGAAAAAAGGAGCTAAATCGTCACCTCAGCCGGTTGACGGAGATGACATTAAAACCGATGTTACAATATCTCCAGTTGAAGCTGTTGAAGGGACAATAAGAAAAGTTAATATTTTACATACCGAGCCGTGTCCATCTTGTGAAGGAAGAAAATTTATTAACGGAGAACAATGCTCTGTTTGCAGGGGTATCGGGCAAATTCAGAGTCAGAAAAAAATTAATGTAAAAATTCCAAAAGGTGTAAAACAAGGCTCAAAAGTAAGAGTAAGAAAAGAAGGCAACAAAGGACAAAACGGCGGTAAAAACGGTGATTTATACCTTATAATCAATATAGAAAAAGATAAATATATTGAAACTAACGGCAGTGATATTTTGATTACTCTGCCTGTTACCCCGACAGAAGCAGCACTCGGTGCAGATATTCCGTTAGAAGTATTAAAAGAAACAATAACGGTCAAACTTCCTCCATTGACTTCATCAGGTCAAAAATTAAGAATAACCGGACTTGGTATAGAAAATAAAACCAAATCACAAAGAGGCGACATTATTATAACGGTTATAATTAAAATGCCCGATAAATTATCAGAGGAAGAAAAACAGTTGTATGAAAAATTGAAAAATTGTTCAAATTTTGACGTAAGAAAAGATTTTAGAAATGCAAGATAAAGTTTTAATTAAAGAAATTTTTGAATCTATTCAGGGTGAAGGTCTATATGTCGGGGTAAATCAGTTATTCATAAGATTTGCCCGCTGTAATCTTAATTGCAGATATTGTGATACCGATTTTAAATCGAATTTAAAAGAATATACGGCAAAAGAATTGGCAGGCATTGTAAATAATAAAAAAAACGTACATTCAATAAGTTTAACAGGCGGTGAACCCCTTCTTGAAACCGATTTTTTAATAAATTTTCTGCCTCTGGCAGATAAAAAAATATATTTGGAAACAAACGGAATTTTATTTTCCAATTTGGAAAAAATAATTAATAATGTTGATATCATATCAATGGATATTAAATTACCGTCTTGTACAGGAGGAAAAAATGTTTTCACTGAACATGAACAGTTTATTAAGATAGCAAAGCAGAAAGAATTATTCATAAAAATTGTTTTTGATGAAAATATAACGGAAGAAGAAATTTTAACCTGCATTTCTCTTGCTAAAAAATATTCAGTTTTCCTAATCTTACAACCAAAAATGAACGGGGAAATTTTAGAACTTAAAACAGAATTTATTAATAAAATATTTTATAGATTTATTAATCTATATCAAAATGTCAGACTAATACCTCAAGTGCATAAATTTCTTAATGTAAGATAAATTATTTTAAATAATTTTATTAATAAAAGATTTATATGTTATGATATAATAAAAACCGTATTTAAAGTGCATAGGAGTCAGAATGAAAGTAAATAAAGCATTTACACTTGCAGAAGCACTAATAACATTAATAGTTATTGGTATAGTTTCTGTTATTGCAATTCCGGTATTAAAAAATAATAGTCCGGATAAAGATGCAATGACCTTAAAAAAAGCATTTTATAATATAGTACTTGCATTTGATAAAGCAACACAGGACACTGAAGAAGAATGTGGTTCGGATTGGAGAAAATGTATAGATATTACACCTTGTACTCAGATTGTTTCATATATGAATACTATAGGTGATATTAATTGTCAAGATGAATCTTCTTATGAATTTCCCAATTTTAAATCAGCTGACGGTATTGTATATTGGGGATTTGAAGGCGGATTTAGCGGTACTCAAAAAATTGTGTATGTAGATAGAAAACTTTCTGCAAAAGAACAGTCAATACCTTCTTTAACTAAAAACAGAGGAGATATATATACTACTCCTGGATTAAGAATTGTTTTAACATCTGATGGAGGTGTTTTTATTCCTAATACATCAGATTTTGCTTATGAAACTCAAATAATGGAAAGACCATTAAAAACGGTTAAATAATTATAAATAAAAAGGAAAATAAAAAAATGGCGAATTTGTTTCTGACAAGAAAATGTAATTTAAAATGTCCGTATTGTTTTGCGGATGAATTTGTTAATAAAGAAAATGAAGAATATACAATGGAAAATTTT
>CAJONH010000120.1 GCA_905235825.1 Candidatus Gastranaerophilales bacterium | reverse complement strand
CAAAGAGAACTTATGATAGATTATGTACTTTGGCCTGAAGAACTTATGACGCAAGAAATTTTTAGGATTTTGACAGTGCCTAATGCAATAGATGTTGAAAATTTTGCAAACGGAAAAGCACGGCTTCTTGAATATCGTATAGATGAAAGTACAAAATTTTTGAACAAAAGAGTAAAAGATTGCAGTTTCCCCGAAGAAACTCTTATTGTTGGAATAACAAGAGAAGATAAACTCTTTTTGCCGTCAGGCGATACGGAATTATTACTTAATGACAAAGTTATATTTATGGGGTCGTCATATTCTCTCGATATACTTGCAAATCAATTTTTTCAAGAGGTTCAAGATGTAAAACAGGTTACAATAATCGGAGGCGGAAGCGTCGGGTTAATGCTTGCACAAAATCTTGAAAAAGTTAATATGAAAATAAAAATTATTGAAAGGGATTATGACAGATGTGTTCAGTTGACTGAAAGTTTAAAAAAGACTCTTGTTATAAACGGCGACGGTGCTGATTTTGCACTTCTTGAAGAAGAAAGAGTCGGTGAATCCGATGTTGTAATAAGTGTTACAAATAAAGATGAAAAAAATCTGTTGTGTTCGCTTCTTTCTAAGCAATTAGGTGTTCCTAAAGTTATTACAAGAGTATCAAAAAATGCTAATGCAAAATTGTTTGAAAGAGTGGGGATTGATGTTGCAATATCCCAAAATGCGGCTGCGATAGATGATATTGAAAATCATCTTATAAAAACAGATGTTGAAATACTTGCTAAAGTTGAAAGAGGTCAGGGAGAAGTTCTTGAAATATCGGTTCCGGTTGATTTTAAGACAGATATGATTATGAATATGAAACTTCCGTGCAGGGCAATTATAGCAATTATTCAAAGACGCAATAGAGTTATTATTCCGAGAGGGACAACTCAAATTATGCCGTTTGATAACTTAATAGTATTTACGACACACGAAAATGCCGATGCAATTTTGGGATATTTTAAAAAGAGTAATTAACTATGAATTTCAAAGCTATATTTAATACCATAAGTTTAATATTGAAATATATATCATTTGTTATGCTTGCACCATGTATTTGTGCAGCTGCCGTAAAAGAGTACGACTCTTTATTTCCTTTTATAATGGTTTCAATACTATCTTATGTTTTGTATAAAATTTTGAAGGACGGAGAGGAAGGCAGTGAATTTAATAATATAAGCAGAAGCGAGGCACTTGCTGCCGTGCTTTTTGCTTGGATTATGTTTTCCGTTATATCTGCTATTCCTTTCTTATATTATGGTTTGCATCCTATAGATGCCCTTTTTGAAGCCGTATCAGGAGTAACGACAACAGGAGCTACGGTTCTTACAGATTTTTCGATTTATCCTAAAACCATGTTTTTTTGGCGGTCTTTTTGCCAATGGCTCGGCGGTATGGGAATTTTGGTTTTATTTATAGCCATTTTACCTTCTTTTGCCATAGCAGGAAGACAAATGTTTTTTGCGGAGTCACCGGGGGCAAGTTCAACAGAAAGTAAATTAACGCCCAGAATACGTCAGACGGCGGCTGCACTGTGGCTTATATATTTTGTTTTAACTGTTATAGAAACTGCTGTATTAATATATATGGGAATGCCGGTATTTGATTCGGTATGTAATTCATTGTCATGTTTGTCGGGAGGCGGGTTTTCCCCTGCCGCAAACAGTATTATGCAGTATGCTCATCCTAAATTCTTTTGGACTATTGCAATATTTATGTTTTTATCCGGGATGAATTTTTCCCTTCAATATAAAATTTATGTAAAAAGAAATTTCAAATCAATTATAAAAGATGATGAATTCAAGTTATATTTAGCTGTCGTGCTTTTGTTTACGATTCTGATAGCGGTAACTTTAACTACTCATAATATTTATGACATAAAAAAATCAATAGAATCAGCCTTTTTTCAGGTGGTATCAATAATAACAACAACGGGATTTGTTACGGTTGATTACAATGAGTGGAATATTAGAGCAAAACTCTTATTGTTTATTTTAATGTTTACGGGTGCTTCTATAGGCAGTGCCTCCGGCGGAGTAAAATTATTAAGAATTGTTTTTATTATAAAATACTTAAAAAGACAAATATCTAAAATACATCATCCAAACGGTGTTTATCCCATTAAAATAAATAAAACCGTTGTTTCAGAGGATAACGTAAGACAAATGATTTCTTTTGTTATATTTTATTACACAATTTTTGTAATAACTGCCGTTATAATGATTTATACCGAACAAAATGCCGAAATAGGACTTTCTTCAGCTATTGCCTCACTTGGAAATGTAGGGCCGGCATTTGGAACAGTCGGGCCTCTCGGTAATTATTCTTCCATGCATATAATTTCAAAATTAATATTTATATTCAATATGTTAATAGGCAGATTAGAGTTAATTCCATTTTTGGCTCTTTTACATCCTGATTTTTGGAGTTTAAAAAAAGAAAAAAATTTGCGTAAAAAATAAAAATCTTGTATAATTTGTTTGTTAGTTAGTTGGTTCAGAGTGGAATATGTTTAGAAGAACTTGTACTTTAGGAATAATATTAGTAATAGCGGTATTCTTAATAAAAAATTTGGTAGTATTTTTAAGCGGTATTCATTTGGCAGAATTTAATCCGTCAGGTATAGTATTTATCCTTGATATTTCAAATCCCGATAAAGAAATACTTGAAAAAGAAGAAAAAACCATATTGAAAATATGCAAAAGTTTAGATTTTGAAGATAAATCAAAAATATATGTCGTAAACGATAATGCCGTTATGATATATAATGAAGCACCAAATAAAAAAGCTGCAATAAAAAAGGCATTTGAGGAACACAGCCGATTTGATGCGAACAGTCAGGGTGCTGCCTATGGTATGGCTTTGAAAAAAGCGGTGGAAGATTCTTTGACTATGAAAAAACAAGGTTTCAGACCTTCAATTGTAATTCTCGGCAGTTTGGAAAATAAAGGGGCATTGGAAAGACAGATTAATTGGGATAAGTTACCCCAAAATATGGGAAATGCCGTTAAATATATGCCTGATTTATCTTTGGTTTTGCTGTATGCACCGCCCAAAAAATTAGAAAGTTCAAGAGAAAAACTGAAAAATGTTTTACCTGATGAGCAATTATTTACTGCTTCTGAAGAAAATGTTGATATAACGGTTGAAAGATTTATACAATCAATAGGAAGGTAAAAAAAGGATATCGCAATGGAAGTTATTATATCGTCAAAAAATAAAGAAAAAATATTTGAAAATGCCAATATTATCAACATTGGTACAGCTCCTAATTGTAATTTTAAATTAGATTTGCCTTTTGAATTGGTTATTTCGCTTCAAAAACATGAAAGCGGTAAATGGAGAGTTATAAATACTTCAAAGAGCAGCAAGATTTTGTTCCGTGGTCAGCCTATAGGGGCAGGAATAGAAATCGCTTCTTTATGTAAACTTATGCTGGATGGTACGGATGAATTTATTAGTATCAAAATTACTCAGGCGGGTACAAATCCTAAAGTTTCTCCCGGTTCTTTAACTTTAGCTAATGAAAAAAATGCTGAAAAAATAAAAAAAGTTGAAACAAAGAAAACACTTACCGCTATGGGAGAAGAAGAATTAAATGCAAAGGATATAGAAAATCTTTACGGTAAAGGTGTTGGTGTACAAACTAAACTTAAAATCGACAGGATGAAAGCTGATATTGAAACTCGCCGTTCTTTGGTTTCTAAAGAAATTTCATATAAATGCAATGAGTTGAGAACAAAGTTATCACAAAATGAAACTATTTTAGGTGTTTTAAATTTATTTATTTTTATTATTCCATTGGTAATGGCTTATATTTTGAATGATGTTATAAAAGTAAAAAGTGATGTTTCGGCTATAGAATTAAATTCCAGAATTTTATTTTTGATTGCTGTTGCGTTTATCATAATTACTCATCTTTTAAAACAGGCTCAGTATTTAACTTTGAGAACAAACGGAAAGAAAAATGTAAATCCTTCTACTATACGTATTAAAAGTATGTGTTCGTTAGTTTCAATCGGTTCATTTGCAACTATTATATTGTTTGCTGTTGCTGAATTGGCTACTCATACATACCAGATGCCGGAACTTGTTCCTTCTATGATTATATTCTGTGCATTTTTATGTATATTTATCGGTATATTTTCCGGATTTACAAAAAATATTATAACAGAAAGCAGCGAGGAGCTTGACGGCTACGAAAGCAGGGAAGATTTTATTTCCGTCATAAAAGATTATCAGGAATGGATTAATCTTTATGTAAATAATATAACCAGAAAAAAATTGAAGGATATAAATAATAAAACTTTTAACCTTCAATTGATGAGAGCAGGGGAATATCTTTTAGGTATAATGACTGCACCGTTCCTTGCTTATGGTGTTTCTCAAACATTAGCAAGCTATTTCCCCGAAGCGGCAGGTTTTATCAATATTACTCAAACATTCAGGGTTTCGCCTATATTTTTAACTTTAGCAACATTGATGATTATTTTTGCATTTCACTGTTTTGCAATATCATTCTTTACCACAAAGAGAATACATGCCTCAAATGTAATAAAACAGGATGGTTTTAGTGATTATAATTCTCATGGTGTTATGATACACGGTGTTGAAAGTACAAAAAATTTGCAGAAAGAGTCTAAAAAATTCTTTTTAATTGCCGTTGGTGTTGTTATAGTTGAAATTTTAATGAACATGTCTTATTTCATTAAAGATGCAGAGGATATGCAGTCAATTATAATGGCTTTACTCTCAGCTTTAATTCCTACGGCATTGCTAATAATGGAAACTAATATGGTTGCTGATACATATTTTAAAATTAATTCAAGAGAAGAATTACTCGAAAAAGTAGATAAAGATTACTAAAGGATAATATAAATGTACAGATGCAAAGAATGTCATGCAGAATATGATGAATATCCCGATTTTTGTGATTGTGGAAATGATGAATTTGAAGAAATAGCTGATGAGTCTGATTATGAGCAAGAAGAAGTCAGTTTTATAGACCAGAGTTATGATGAATATGAAGAAGACGAAAAATTAACTCCTCAGGAATTAGCTGAAATAGAAGAAGAAAAACTTGAAAAAAAGAAATCTAAGATTGCTATGGGAGTTGCGGCACTTTTATGTTTGTTAATTATAATTCTTCCTCCTCACATGAAAAATAAAACTCAGCAGGCTGAAGAAGCAGCAAAGAAGGTTAAAATTCCTACTATTGATACTTTTTGGGATGATACACTTCCTAATGTACCTTTATTAAATGAACGTTTTGCCGGTATTTCGCCAAGATTGCGTGAGTATTTAGTTTCTATCGGCAGACAGCTTAATACGAAATGGAGTACTTCATTAGTTGATAAATCAGGTGAATGTCTTGTTCAATTTATAATAAATAAAGAAGGCGGACTTGATGTCAAAACAATTATTTCCAGTTCCGGAAATCAGAATTTAGATGATTCTGTATCGATATTGTTAACTAATACATACGGCTTTCGTAATCCGCCGGAAGATTATAACGGCGAGAAAATATATATTTTATTTACTCTTGATGATAATGGAGTTTCTAAAGTATCATATCCTTCATATAATTAGTGATATAGTTGAATATGCCTGCTATTGATGAAAAGTTTGAAAATTTAAAAAAATATATAAAAAGTCTGAACAGTGCAGTTGTTGCATTTTCATCGGGTGTGGATTCGACTTTTTTGTTAAAGACTGCTCATGATATTTTAGGTAATAATGTGTTGGCTGTTACTGCGAGTTCTTGTTCTTTTCCTAAGCGAGAGTTAGAAGAAGCAAAAGAATATTGTAAAAAGTCAGGAATAAAACATATCATAATTGAGTCTGAAGAATTGCAAATAGAAGGATTTCGACATAATCCGAAAAATCGTTGTTATCTTTGTAAAAAAGAATTATTTGAAAAAATAATTCATATTGCAAAAGAAAATAATATTGACAATATACTTGAAGGTTCAAATCTTGATGATGACGGTGATTATCGTCCCGGACTTCAAGCTGTAAAAGAACTCGGAATAAAAAGCCCTTTAAGATTTGCTAAACTGACAAAAGATGATATAAGAGTACTTTCTAAAAATTTAAATCTGCCTACTTGGAATAAGCAATCATTTGCGTGTTTGTCTTCTCGTTTTGTTTATGGTGAGGAAATAACCGAGAAAAAGTTGAATATGGTCGATAAGGCTGAACAATTGCTTCTTGATTTAGGCTTTCATCAGGTGCGAGTACGTATACATGGCTTAATAGCCAGAATTGAATTACAACCTAATGAATTTGAATTGTTAATTAAAAAATCAATCAGAGAAAAAGTAGTAAATGAATTTAAAAAATATGGTTTTACTTATGTTTCCATGGATTTATCAGGGTATAGAACAGGAAGTATGAATGAAACATTAACGCACAAATAAAATTCTGTGAGTTTCTTTATTAAATGAGGATATTAAAAATTGACAGATAAAAGACCATTATGGAGTTCAAAATATTCATTTATAATTACGGCAATAGGTTCAGCTGTCGGTTTAGGAAATATTTGGCGATTTCCCTATATTATGGGACAATATGGCGGTGCCATATTTTTAGCCGTATATATTTTGATTATTTCAACAATTTGTTTTATACCTTTAATAAATGAACTGTATATTGGAAAATATACCAAAAAAGAGTGTGTTGGTGCTTATGAAGCAATTAATCCCAAATTTAAATATCTTGGTGCTTTAAATCCGATAACAGGTATTTTAATTGCCGGTTTTTACTTTATTGTTGGCGGATGGATAATTAACTACATTTTTAAAAGTTTTTCAGGTAATCCAGTTGAAAATTTAGGTGAATATTTTTCCGAATTTGTCAAAAATCCTTTTTATACTTGTGTTTTAACCGAAATATTCTTATTTATCTGTATATTCTTTTCTGCAAGAGGTGTAAAAAAAGGTATAGAAACTGCCAATAAAGTATTGATGCCGATATTGGGAGTAATACTAATCTTCCTTGTAATAATTTCATTAAATTTACCAAATGCACATGAAGGTTTAGAATATATGTTTAAACCTGATTTTTCAAAATTAAATTCTAAAATGATTCTTGCTGCTTTAGGTCAGGCATTTTTTACTTTAAGTATAGGGATGGGAGCTTTGTTAACATACGGAAGTTATATTAAAGAAGATAAAACACTTGTAAAATCAGCATATACTATAATTTTATCAGATACGGCTTTTGCAGTTTTAGCCGGAATTATGATTTTTCCTGCCGTATTTTCTTTTAATATGGTGCCAAATTCAGGGGCAGGTTTAGTATTTGTTACTCTGCCGCAGATTTTTTCTCAATTACCTTATGGTAATTTTATTTCAGGTATATTTTTTATATTATTGCTTTGTGCTGCAATTACTTCCGGAATTTCTATTGTAGAAGTTCCTTGTGCTGCATTTGTTGAAAGATTTAATATATCAAGAGTTAAGTCTTGCGTTTTATTATTTTTATGTATAACATTTTTTGCAATTCCTGCAGCTCTATCTTTTGGCATGTTAAATGATATAAAATTACTTGATAAAAATATATTTGATTTTTTAGATTTTTTAACTTCTAATATACTTCTTCCAATGAACGCAATATTTTTGTGTTTAATTTCCGGTTGGTTTTTAAAATTAAATGGAAATGATATAATAAAAAATAAATTTTTTGCTTTGTGTTTTTGTATAGGATTAAAGTATATTGTTCCAATTATACTAATATTATTGATGTTTATGGGACTAAATTAACATTATTATAAATGCATGTAAAAGAATACTCAATCTATTTTATAAATGAATAAAGATAATTTGATGACATATAAACGAAAGCCTTTATTTTGGGTGTACATAAACCAATGGTCAAGTTATAAAAAGAATTCCCAATTAGAGTTTAACACTCGTTCAAATGACTCTCAAATTTAAATGTATGAATATTTATAGTGCAGTTAAATTTATTTCTTCAGAATTTGCCTGCATGTATTTGTATAACAGCTTGTTTGCAAGCGAGCGAGGCATATTTGTGAATTCAAGTTTGGCTGTTGAACCGTTAATTGATATTACTCTGGAAGGAATTACAACATCTAAACCATCAATGGTTAAATTCAAACTTACTTTATCACCTTTACTCCAGCATTGTTCATTCGATGTAATAGCCCCTGTTGTTGAAATACTATATATTTTAACATCGCTGTTTAAGCCTGATAATTCACCCATTGTATCAAATACTATGAAGGTTGGAGATGAAGTTTTAAAGTTTACCTTAACTTCATTGTTATTATCTTCTCCGCCTGCAGTAATAATATCATAATCTTTATTAACATTAGCTATAATTTCTAATTCATTATTAGCAGAAGCTATGTTATAGTCTGCAATAGTATTGTCATTTAATAATTGAATTTGAGGATTTATTATATCTTGCATGTTATTAAGTACAACTTGTGTTTCTTTTGTCCCCCTATCAACAAAGTTCCAAGCACTGTGATATCCGTTTACAAGCATGTCAGGGTTATTATATAAAGCAGGTGCATTACTTATCATATTAATAGTATTATTCAAATAAAGATTAAATGAGCCTGTATCTTTAGTATAAAGCTGAATATCGGTCTGTTTCAGGTTTCTTATGTTGTCATTATCAACAACAGCGAGTTTATCTGCATTTCTCAATTCGGCATAATTTTTAATATATCCGTCTTCGATTGCAAAGTTTGTATCTTTAGTATTAATGTATGCATTATTAGCATATAGAGTATCAATCGAAACACCTCGATTGGTATTTACATAATCATCTATTGATAATACAACATTTTTTGCTCTGAAATCATAATTATAGAACGGCAGTCTATCTTGTGCATTTTTAAATTTATTAGGTGTTGATGACACTGATAATTGCATTTCATAATTATTTCTTTGAGGATTATCAACCAATTCTTCAACAATATCACGGTCAACACCAAGAATATCAATTGATACGGGTTCACCTTCTCCCCAGCCGTTTATACCATGAGCTTCATACACATTTGTATCTGTATCACCAAAATCTGCAGGTGAATATGTTTTATCCGCAGGTGTAAAGCCTGTTATAGTTGAACTTGGTGCTTTAGCTGAATTTACATATATGTTATCCGCCATTAAAGTTACGTCAGCAAGTCTTGAACCGTCAGGATAATACTGAGTATTTTCGCCGTGATTTCCTTTTACATAAGCATTATAGATTTTTAATGCAGCATTAGAGCGTTCCGGGGTATCAATAGCATCAAGTACTTTTATATTAACGTAATTAGGAATAACTCCGTCATAATCGGTTGACCCGTTACCTCCAAATGCTATGTTATCATGCGGTTCAAGTATATCTGCAAAAGTATTGCTGCTGCCTTCTCTTGAAATAGGCATACTTAAATCTATAAGCGTTAATCTTTCTGCTTTTTGAGTAATGTTTAAACCGCCGCCTGCTGCAATTTCTTTTACAATAGCATCAGACTCTAAATCCAGACCAATATCGCCTTTTTTTGTTACAAGCTGATATATTTTTGTTTCGTTATCTGAATTTGCCTGTCCTGTAATATTTAAAGCATTTTCAGCTTCAAAACTTACCGATGAATCAGGTGCATTTAATGTATCCTGCTTATAAATCAGTTTATTATCTTTAGTGCCGATATTGTTACTTGCAATTATGGAAATATTTTGACCATTTACGGCTGCTTCTCCTTTATCTGCAGCATTATTTACGGAATATCCGATTAAATATTCTTTATTATCAGGTGTCGGCTTTTCATCAGCCTGTTTCCAATCTGCTGCCGTTAATATTACATTACCGTCTGATGTTATGTCTTTAGCATTCAAATCCGATTCTTTTGCTCTTATGTTAACAAGTCTTGTATCATTTTTATTGCCATTTACGGCTTTAGCATAAACATCGCCCAAAACATTAATATTTATTGATTCAATGAAATCTCTTGTACTTGCATCAATGCTAAATCCCGGATTGTCATTATTTGTTATGCCTATATCACCGTCGGTAACACTAATTATTAAATCACCCTGTGATGATATCAATGTTTTATATGATTTATCCGGATTACCAAGGTCATAATTTGAATGGTTATTATTTTCTTTTTCATCAACAATTCCGTTTAATAAATTACCGTTTATAATATCAATATTTACGTTTCCGTTTTCATTATTGATGTAATTATCATTTTCGGAGTCATATTCTCCTATTGTGATATCACTGTTTTTATTTGATATTAAAATATTACCTTCTTTATTAGTTATTTTACCTTCAATATTTATTCCGTTTGAATTATTTACTATATTTACGGTTCCACCTGCAGTGATATTTGAATTTAAATCAAAATCAATTCCGTTATTGGATTTTATATCCAATGTTCCGTTTTTATCGGCAATAAAGCTGTTAAAACTGTTTTCAACGGCTTCTTTTAATGAAATTCTTCCGCTTTTTTCAGATGTAATTGAAGTTTGAGCTTTATTTACATTATTTGATGTCAGTTTATCTTCCGTAATACTAAGACCCTCGGAAGCACTAAAACCACCTGTATGATTATTATTTGATATATTATAAATATTCAATTTTTTATCTGTCCGATTATTAATTGCAATTGTCTGATATCCGTCTTTTGATGAAACATTGGCTGTTATACTTCCGTTATTTGCCGATATATTAACCGCACCGCCATCGTTGCTAATACTGAATACATAAATTTCACCGTCTTTATAAATTGCTTTTATGTTATTATCTGTTCCTTCAATATTAATAAGATTTTCTTCTCCCGTTGTTTTATCCAAAACAAGATTAGAGAGCATATCATCGGTTATTGTAAGGTTTCTGGCTGAATAGCCCGATGTTATGTTCCCTTTTATATCAGCTTCATTTGCGTTAATATTTACATCACCGCCTGCAAAAATGGCATCATTTTCTTTTAATAACATATTAACATTTGAATTACCAATATTAATATCACCATTAACAGCCTTTAATGTTTTTTTATTTGCACTAATGCCGGAGTCAAAAGTTATATCTCCGCTTTCATTGTACACATTTATATTTCCGCCTGTTGATACTCTATTGTTAAAGCATATATTTGAAGGTGAAGTATTGTTTTGAACATCATTAAGCGTACTTGCAAAGGGATTTGTAACATCAAAGTAATTATTGATAGTTATATTACCGTTTCCGCCTTCACCGTTGCTGACAAAATGAACACCCGTTTCACTTCCTATAATATTATCTGTTTTGTCAAGGTAATCAGCATAGTTTTTACCGTTTATCGTTAAACCGCTTGTAGCGTTAGAATCTAAATCAATTGAACCAAACTCAAGGCTTCTTGTTGAATAGTTGTCAACAGTAAGAGCTGAACTTGATGTTTTAAAGTTTCCGCTGCCTTTAATATTGCTTTCTGAAATACCTCTTATGTTAATTCCCGATGATTCACTTTCCATATCACAAAATGCTATATTATAAGGTTCAGAAAATTGATTTGCGTCTTGAGCTGATTTTATATCATAATCATTTTGAAGAATATCTCTTTCGTATGTTAATAAAGAAACCATAATTTCGTTATTACTTTTATTTTCTTTATAAACATCTAATTGAGAATTTAAAGAATTATTTAATGCTTCTAAATATGTCTTGTCATTTTCATAAGTTACATTGTTTAAGCCTTCTTCTGTTCCGTCAGTTAAAGTTACTTCTAATGCAAGCATATATTTATTATCATATATTGTATATTTACCTACCGGTGATTCAGATAACTTACTTTGAACCGTATTATAATTATTTTGAAAAATTGTTTTTTGAGCATCCGTTAGATTTTTATAAGTATCATGGCTGTTTATAAATTCGGTTATTGTTGGAATATTATCTGTTCTATCCAATATGTAGGCTTTATAATCATTGATAATAGTTATATAATTAACCGTAACATTATTATCTTTATCTACATCGCCATTTTGAACCAAGGCTTGTCTTACGAGTAATTTATAATCATTATCCATTGCAGCATTAAATAAATCCAAGGTTTTTAATGTATACTGATTTATTTCAGTTAATTTTTCGGTATTTTCAGAAATTGCAGCTTTTAATTCTTTAATTTTTTCTTTTTCTTCTTCTATGAAATCTTCGAGAACCGAAATTCTTGAACCAATATTAGAAATTTTGTCTTGAATAATATTCAAAGTTTCTTCTTTTAATTTTTCACCGTCAACAGTTCCCGTTCCGGAAAGAGCGTATGTTCCCGTTGCAAAACCTAAAAGAGTGTCTTTATCAACAGTTCCGTCCGAATTAATTTTAATATATTTATTATTGCCCTGACCGGCTGCTATATCACCATCTAATTGCAGAACATTCGAGCTGTTTTTTGATATATTTTCTTTGTTGCCGGTTGCTGTAATTGGAATACCAAATAACAGACGGCTGACTGATTTATACGAAATTTCGGAAGCAAGTTTTTCACTTCCATTGCTATAATTTATATCGATATCCTTATTTGAAGATATTAAACCGCCCGCAGCGACATTTAAACTGTTATTATATGTTCTTGATAATCTGCCGTCCTGCGATGATGTTGCAACAGCAGCTTCTGCTACGGTACGTGCATACTGGTTTAATTCATTTGTTGAATTATTCATATAGTTTATATCAATAAGATTTCCGGCCTTAAGCGTACCATTATTATTAAGTTCATTTTCTATTATTAATTTTACGTAGGATTTTGCGGTAGGATTGCCTGCAAAGTTTGAAGAATCTGATTTTGAATAAGCATATAATGTGTTATTGGAATCAAAGTTCAATATTGCTGTGTTATCGGCACTAACTGTAGAACCTGATGATATTGTTATTTTATTAGCATTATCTGCATTCAAATAATTAACACCTTTAGGAACGGTAACAAACCCTGAAGCACCGGAATCCGTTTTTTGTTTAAATAATGAATTTGTAAGAGCTTCTAATTTTGCATTATTATCTGCATGCAATTCAGAATTACTTGTAAATTCAATTTCACTGGATTGATTTATATTATTAGTTAATGTTGTTGTATTTCCTGCAATAAAACCGCCTGACGAGCCTGCATAATTAACCCAGCTGTCATTTTCAGTTTTAACTTCAGAAACTGCTTTTACATTAACATTTTTAGCTGATATTTTAGCATCATCAAAAGCAATTTTTGTACCTGAACTATAGTTATGTTCGACATCATTTTTTGTTATGGCAACTGCACCATAATTAGCAGAAGAAGAACTGTCTTTTATAACATTTTTATTTGTAACTTCAAAATTCAAATCGCTTTTCGTATTAATATCAGACTTGTTATAAATGTTCATAGCAGTTGTAGAAGTTAATGAACCTGCTACATTTATGCTGTTTGCACTTATAAATCCACCGGATACGGAATTTGAAACAGTATCTTGAGTATTTGTTGAACTGTGTTTTATATTCAATTTATTTTCATAATCAGATGATGATTTATAACCGGAAAGATTAAATACAGAAGTTCCTGCTACATTATTATCGGCATTTGCTGCATTTACACTGATTGCCCCTCCGCCTTTTGAAGCGTAATCCATCTTAGAATATCTTTGAGTATCAGAATTTATTTCTATTTCTTTTGCATTTAAATATCCTCCAATATTTAATGTAGTATTTGAATTTAAGTTTGAATATAAATTTGAAGTACCAACATTAATAGCACCGCCGCTTGCAACAGCCATATTAATATCAGCTGCTGCGTTATTATTTGCTATAATTTCAGCCTTGTTTACTATTGTATTCTTACCTGATACATCAATTTCTAAATTTGCATCTATATAAGATTTAACTGAAGATACATTGACAGAAACAACACCATAAGATTGACTATCAACATTTGCATTTCCCGATTCATTCATAAGTGCTTTAATAAGAAGTGAATCTGCATTATGTTCATTTGCAATAAGTTTTGTATTTACTTTTACATTGTTTTTTGCAATAGCCTCAGAATCTGCAGCTGATGCGACACCAACAGAAAGACCTATTATTTTCGCCTCAGCTGTAATATCAGCTGCTTTTGTATTATCATCTGCACTAACACCGGATAAAATAGTTGTTGCACCTGTATTATTGATAATTAAATTATTTTTGGAATTTTCTTTTGTCGGACTGTTTATGCCTGCACTTATCTCTGCATTCATAAATGAACCTGCTTCACCGATTGTTACACCTACTATTGAACCGCCTGTTAAATTCGATTTAGCTAATGTACTCATTTTAGAAGTATCAGCTATTATCTTTAACTCACCTAAATTCATTGTTCCTGCTGCATTTTCAATCATTGCTTTTGTAATTGAATGTGCATCAGTATTATTGGATAAATACTGCACATTAAATCCCGATATAGTAACTGTTTTAAGTGATGAACTTAATTCGGTATTACCTGTAGCGTGTAAATTCAAAATGTCTGCATTTATATTAGTATTTCCTGATACAAGAGCATAAGTATTATTGGTATCTTGATTATCTAAAATTGAAACACCTATATTTGCACCTGATACCATATATGATTGATTATCTATAACAGATTTGTTATTAGAAAGAGCAGTTACATCAACAGTATTTGCATTTATAATATTTGCATTATTTATTATAGCCTGCGTTAAAGCACTGTTTTTATAAATACCTGCAGCACCTGCAACTTTCATACCGCTTGCGGAAGCCTCAAAATTATTGATTTGTACTTTGTTTTCAGAATTTGAGCTTACACTTACACTTATTTTTGTATCTTCATTACTACTTTCAATTTTTCCGCCTGCAAGTTCAGCTAGAGAATTATTATTAAGTTTTACAACTTTTACACCAACATTTGCAGCAGCTGCACCGCCTTGTATTGTTTCATTATTTAATATTAAATCGCCATTAATTTCTAATTTACCATTTTCCTGTGAACGGTTATCCTTTAACCCTTGAAGTTTACTATCAGAAGAAATACTAACATTTTCTGTTATCTCTAAATTAGCATTACTTCTTGCAATAGTGCCTGTTTTAGGTTCATTTGACCCTGTCGTTTTGAATTTATTGTCATCTGAAACTTTATCGTATGCTTCTTTAATTTTAGTAACAGCTTCATCAGCCTTAGCAGCTGTTTCAGCATCTGAATATGTACTTACAGGCTTACCAAGATTTATAAGAGTAACATCACCTGCTAAAGAGCCTGCTCCTGCTGATACATTTACTGTATCATTTTTAACGCCGTATATTGAATTTGCATCTGCATCAACATTATTTGCAATAATTGTGCCTGTTTCTCCTGATAAAATTTCAGTTTTAGCCATATCATCATAATTATGAAGACCGATATTTGCACCAATTGCAGTACCTGCACCTGCAATAGTTACAATACCGGACTTATTCATTGCTTTTGTTGTGCTTTCAGAATTTACGATTAAAGTTCCCGCTATATCAACAGTTTTATCATCGGCATCAACAAAAGACCAAACTTTTGAATTAATCTGATTTACAATAGCGTTAACAGAAGCAGCTCCGCCTATTCCAACTCCGGCTCCGCCTATATCGGTTGTTTCAAGTAATCTATTGCCGTATGCATTTACACTTAAACTATCTGCTTTCGTAATACTCGTGTTATCTATATAAGTCTTTGAAACTCCTTCATAGAAATTAAATATACTGTTTACATTGCCGGCTCCACCGACTCCTGCAACACTTACACTTCCGGCAAGATTATTTATAATATCCTCTTTATCTTTATTTGTATTTAAATTAATTGCACCTGCTTTTGTTACCGTTGAATTATTTATATATGAAGCTATTTCGGTTTCAACATCATTTATAATAACATTTGCTGTTAATGTACCGCCGACACCGGTTAACCCGCCCGATAATAAGGCATTTTGTGCATTAATAATTGAATCAGCGTTAATATCCAGTGTTTTGGAAGTATTAATTACTGCACCATCAATATTTGAGAATACATCATTTTTATAATTGTTTCTTATTACATAACCCCCGACACTTGCACCTATTCCGCCGCCTGCTATACCAACAACTGCACTGAAATTATCTATATTATCATAAGCATTAACCGTAATAGCACCACTATTAACAGTAGAATCCGAATTTATTGATGCAATTGTTTCACCGGCATAATTATTTAAAACCGGAATAATATTAACAGCTGCACCCTCTCCTACAAATGAACCTGCCACTAAAATATTATTTATTTCAATTGCGTGCTGTGCTTCAACATTTGTATCATCATTAACAGTTGAATTAGTTATATATGAATGAACTTTATCATCAATTTCATTATAATCAACAGTGGCATTAACCCCTGCACCAACACCTGTGCCTGAACCTGATATTACAAGCTGATTTAAATTCATTGTTGATTTTGCACTGACATCAGTTTTTCCCTTTTCAATTGTTGAATTCACAATTTGTGAAGTAATGGTATCTTCAAGTAAATTGATAACGGCTACACCGCTAACTCCTGCCCCTGTTCCTGCTCCTGCAACGGAAGCAACTGCATCATAGTTCACAAAGGCTTCATTTGCTTTAACAGTTAAACCGTTACTTGTTGAAACAGTTGATTCTTTTACTTCTGATGTAACAGTACCTTCAATTTTATTAGAAACAACGGTTGCCGCAACTGCAGCTGTACCACTGCCCGATACACTTACAGCTCCTACAATCGGTGCTAATTTGTCTAAATCAGATTTATCTAAACCTGAAATATCTTCTTCTTTATCATTTTTTCTTGTTTTTTGACTTTGATATGCTGCTGAATCTTTAAACCAGTTTCTAAATATATTTGATGAGCCGGCTTCATTTCTATTAAAGCCTCTATCAGCAATAACATCAACTCTGCCTTGTTCACTTGTTACATTTGCATTATTTATTGATGATTTTACATCTGAATTAATAAAATTAAGTATTCCCATACCGCCTACTGCTGCAGTTCCTGAAGCATTTACATTTGCAAGAAGTGCACGGAATGAGTCATCCGCTTTAGCTTGAACATCAATGTTATTTATAGCTTTTATTATTAAAGGTATTTTTTCATTTTCACCTATTTGTGCAGTAATTTTACTATCCTGTTCATTTATATATACGGCCGCACCTACTGCCGCTGTACCTGCAAATGATGCATTTACGAGTAAACCTTTCAAATCGTTATTGCTTGATGCCATAACATCTAATGAAGCTGTTTCAATCGAAACATTATCGCCTATTTTAGCGGTTACAACATCTTTTATCACATTAGCAACTGCACTTCCGTTAATACTTGCAGTTCCTGCCGCACCACCGCCTACTGTTATTAAAGTTGATTGTTTTGTTGAATTAGCTGCAACACTCATTTTATTTTCAAGATGAATTTCATGAGCTTTATCTGTATCAGAAATTGCTTTTGCGTTGTTTCCGCCTATAACCTTTGCTTGTACATCACTTGAACCGGCTAAAACAAATATGTTTGCACCTACTGCTGCCTGACCTGCCGCTGAAATTCTGCCTATAACTGCGTTTGTAACTGTATAGTCGTTTGCAATTACATTTAATTCATCAGCATTAACATTTGTATTTTCGATATAAGCACTAACTGTGTTATCAATAACTTTTACAACAATAGCACCGGATACTGCAGCTTTACTTCCCGCACTTACATCATAGAACATGTTCCAATCCGCAAAAGAAGAATTGTTTTCTATCGGTGTATATTTTTCATTTTTCTTTTCGGTAAACTTATTCGCATCATTCATACTTGCTACTTCGTAAGTATATTCGTCAGAATTTTCATCAACATTGACCTTTACTCCTCCAATAGAATTTATGCTGGAAGCGAGTACATCAACTTTACCTGTTGAATTAACTTTTGTTGTTTTAATTCCGGCTGTTACCGTTTTATCAAGAACATCAACATTTACGTTTCCGCCAATTGCACTGCTTCCCGATAAAGCAAGCGTTCCGCCCCTTGTTTTAAGGCTTGTAAAGTCAGAGGCATTTACAAGAACGTTTGAACTGTTTTTTATTTCACCGAATACTTGAGAAGTAATTGTATCAACAATAACATTTGCATTGATGTTAGCTGCAACTGCCGCACTCTTTAAGGATAAAGAAACACCAACAGGAATTATATCCAAATCTTCAATTGCTCTTGCATTAATTTCTGCATCACCGGCAGCAACAATAACAGAGTCTTTATCAAGTAATGATGCTACATTGTTGTTATAAATATTTGCAATTAAATTAGCTCCAACGGCGCTTCCTTCCATTGAAGCACCGCCTGCTATGGTTATACCTTTTAATTCATTTGTATAAACGGAATTAATACCGACATTTCCGGTTGAATTTAATACCGATTCACCTATCGACTGTGCCAAAACATCTGATACTAAGACATTTGAAATACCATTTACGTTTATAACATGCGAGCCGTTTGAAAAACCTAAATTAGCGGCTAAAAATTGATATTTTTCATCTTCGTTAGCTTGAATATTAATTGAATTAGATTCTTGTACTGTTAATTTGTCAGCTTCTGCAATAATATCTGAATTGTTTACGTTAACTATAGCACCAAGTCCAACTCCTGCACCTTTACTTGAAGTTGAGAAACTTACCGCTCCTGCTAAACTACTGTTATCAATATTGGAATTTGAATTTATAACAACTTGTCCGTTTGATTTTATTGTTGTTCCAATTCCGGTTTTAATAATATTACCTTCAGAATCTTCAACAATATTGCCCTGATTATCATAAGTATAACCTTGACCAATTCTCGCCCTTACATCATTAACGCTTACTTCGGTGTTTACAGCACCGTCAAATGTGTAACTCGACTCTGTCCCTGCTATAACCGCTCCTGATGCTGCTATTGTGTTGTAATCCTGATTTAAATCCGCATTTACTGTTACATTTTGTACGTCTATAAGTGTAGAATCGATAATTTCGGCATTAACCTTTTTATTGCTGTAATCAACGCTTGCTGCAATACCAACACCGACTCCTGTTCCCTGCCCTTCACTTACCGCATTTTTGTCTGCCTCTGATGCTTGTTCACCGTTTTCTTCTGCTTGTTCAACTTTTGATTTAGCATTCGCATAAGCTACAGCCCCTGTAATATTCCAAATGGTTGAATCATCAGCAGCTTCTACAGTAATATCCGGATTTTGAGCGTTATTTTCTTTTTGAACGGTTACTTTATTTAATTTAGCCGAGGTTTCATTCTTTAGTGTATTCCAGCTGAATGAACCGCCTATAGCTGTTTTAAAGTTTTTCTGATCATCTGTTGCAGCACCCACACCTGCCGTTAAGCTGTATAAACTCTCTGTATTATTTGCCGTTACATTAAGTGCATGTAGGTTATCGCCGGTAAACGTAATTGTTGAGTTATCAATATATGATTTAACCTTCGCTTTATCACCATATACATTAACCCCTGCACCTGCTGCAACGTTGCCTGCTTTAGCTAAACCACCGTTAAAGTTGATTGCCATTGCGTTTTTTTCGGTTTCAACATTAACATCTTTACCTGATTTAATTTTATTGCTGTTTGTAATTCTTGCAGTAACTTTTGTATTATCGTTTATAACGCTTACGGCACCGGCAGCAGCTGCTGAGAAGTTTCCTTTAGCAGTTTCTAAATCGGCTTTTTTATTGTCGTCGCCTTCAAGTTTTTTGTTATCGTTATCTGTAAGAGCTTCTGTATTACTCTTATCTTTTTCGCCATCCCCTGCGGGAGGTGCTTCTTCTTCATACTTGGGTGCTTTTGTATTGCCGTCTTTATCAACGTTTTTATCCGCTGTTTTTATTGCATCTTTTTTGTCTTTAACTGATTTTTGTGCCTTCTCCGATGCATCATTTTGGACAAATAAATTGTTCAAATTCATAACGTCTTCTGCATCATCATCTGCTGCATCGAGCATATCCATCCAGTTTCCGACATTCTTTGTATCCTGTCCGTTTTCTTTTTCTTCGGTTTTCTTTTGTTCTTCTGTTTTAGTTTCGTCTTTTTTATTTTCTTCTGCTTTTTTATTAGCTTCTTCCTGTTTCAGTTTGTTCACGTGAACGCCGCCGGCTGTAGCTGATGCCTCGATAAAGTTAATATTTAAGGCATCCGTTTTACCTTCAACCGTAATATCTTCTGTTGTTGTAATTTCAGAATTATCAATATAACTTTCAATTTGTTTATTAATATTTGCTATATTAACACTTGCACCTATGCTTACCCCTGCTGAGGATGTTGAATTTGTTTTACCTTCTTCTTCATTTTCAACTGTTTCTTGTGTTGCATTAGTACCTATTAAATTAATATTTATAAGTCTGTCTAAAGCAGTTCTTTCATCATTTTTCTTTATTTCTCTTCCGTTAAATTTAATAGAATCTTCTCCAAAATCATTATCCGTATTTTTTGTTTTAATAAGTGCTTCACCTGCATTTACATTAACGGTTTTTGCTGTAATTATACTTTCATTTTCAATAAATGCTTTTGTGCTTCCATCTATATTTTGAATATTAACAGTACCTTCAATAGCAAGTTTACTTGCTGCTCCGCCTGTTACAGCTAAATTCAAATACCCTTCCTCATTAGCTGATAAAACTTTAACATCGCCAAGTTTAGCAGATACATAAGAATTATCAATTTTTGCTTCTGCATTATTTGTATAATTACCTATTAAGACGGTACCGCCGACACCATATTTGGCTGCTTCTTTTTTCGCTTCTTCTTTTCCTGTGTCTTTTTTGATTTTTGAAATAAGCGTGTTTATATCCTCAATCAGAAATTTAACATCTCCTGCACCGTTATAACTTATGCAGTCATTTACGGCATTTATAATTACACTTCCGCCATTTAGAATTGTACTTCCGTCAATCTTGCTGATTCTTGTTGAACCGGTTACATTCAAACTCGATAACCTATCCACTACGGCATTTGTATCATTTTTAATTGTATTTATAACAATAGAGCCTGCAATATCCGCTGTTTCGGCAGATGCCTGAGATTGAGCAAGATTATTAAATAATCCGTCCATTTTTAATTCAAAACTGCCGAGTGTTTCTCTTGGAGATTTTATTTTACCCCATAATGCTTTTAAAACATCCGGACTCAGGAAACCTACGGGATTACTGTAAATAAGAGCCGGATCAAGGGTTTCTGAATCTTGATCAAAACTAAAGCCGACATATTTATATCCGTCCAAATCCTGACCTAATCTAAGATATAAAGTATTCATAGGCATCTGCGTTGTTGCATTAACCTTTACTTTATCAAGTGCGGTTATTTCGGTTTCATTCGTAACATGTGCAAGATTTGTATTATTTTGGTCGTTTATTATAATTGCAGCACCCGCACCCCATTTGCTGTCTGCACTTGCATTAGTTTTTGCGGTATTTAACGTAAAATCAAGAACATCTGACGATATATCAACAGTTCTTGCATATATTTTTGTATTATTAGTGTCTGATTTTTCTATTACTATTTTAGAACTATTATTTTCATTATTCCAAATAGCACTTCCGGATAATTGAAAATCAACTTTATCAAGACCTTCTTGCATTTTATCTGTTAATTTATTTAAAAACTTATCATTTAACTTTTCATAAATCTGAATTGTATAACCCGGGTCATAGTTTGGAAGTTCTTTCGGTTTAACTTCAAAAGCCTGAGCCGCCGGTTTAACCTCTGTTGAAACAGTATGTTCAAACTGATTGATATTTTGTGACGCTAACCTTAAATGACCGTATGTTGTTACATTCTCCGTTTGTGTTCCATCATCATTTGTTACTACTTCAACTTTTTCGGGTATTTCGTAAGAAGTTTTAATATTAGAACCTTTTATATCAATATTAGTATTTGTATCTGTATGATTAATTGCTAAACCAACAGCAATACCTGAATGCTCAGTTTCTTTTCCGACATTTGAAACATTTGTTATACTGATTTTATCTTTGTTATAGCCTATTGCTCTAATATTCAAATCAGCTGCATTAACCGTAGAATTTTCTATTTTGACATTTGTATTTGAAACTACTGAGTTATTTAAAATAGTTAAATTATATAAAGAAGTTGTAGATTCATATTTTTGTTCTTTTTGCTTTTCATTTCCTTTATCTTTGTTATTATCGTTGTTATCATCTTTATTCTTATCTTTATTATCTTCTTGTTTTTGTTCTTCAGGTTTTTCGGTTACAGTTAAAAAGTCCGAACTGTTATAGCTTAAAGAATTATTTATTTTTGAGTAAGCATTTATTTCTGATGAACCAATTGCGGTATCCGCACCTTTATTTACATTTGTAATTGTCGAATTTGAAATTTTAACTTCAGAATTTGTTTCAGAACCTAAACCATACATAAATACAGGAACAGAATCCATTCTGCCTGTTGAAAAATTAGAATTTGCTTCCGCATTAGAAGTTATATTATATTTTGTAACTGCTTTTATTATTGAATCTTCAATTGAAAGAGCAGCAGATGCCTTTGAACCGTCAAAATATGAATAAATACCATTACTAAAATATTCACTTATAGCTTTTGCGACATCATTATCTTTATATCCTTCTGTCGAAAAATCAACTTCAATATCGCCATAGTCCTTTATTGCTTGAGATATTGCATCTGAAAAATCACTGGATATATTGCCGGAAACAAGCATGTTAATCCATTTTTCAAATATAGGATCAATTAATTGAACATAAGTAGAAGTTGTACTTTTGGCATTTGCCTGAATTGAAACATTATCACCTGATATTTTTGAATTTTTTATAACGATTTTAGATTTAGCTTCATCTGCTGCACCGTAATCAAGTTCATGGATTGTATAGCCGGTAGTTTCATCTTTGTTTCCTTCTTTTGTGTTGTTATTATCCGTATTATTTGTATTATTCGAGTTACTGTTTTCATTATTTTTATTTGATTTTTCTTTTGCTTTGGCTACTGCGTCATTGTATGTTTTAATAGTGTCTGTTGATACTGATTTAGACTGATTATCATTTGCTTCAATTTTGATATCATTTGCAGCAATGAAAGAATCGGTTATTGTAATTAAAGATTCACTCTCACTTAGAGAATTATCTCTTTTCTTGAAATCAAAATCTTCATTCGACACTTCGTTAGCTTGCGGATTATCGGAAGATTTTTTAGTGAACGACTGGTCAATGGTATATTCCGCTGTTTCATTGGCATCTTTTGTTTCCAGCTGTTCGGATATCCAATTCACAGCGGTTTGACCTAAAGAATCCTTTTTTTCTTTATCAGGTTTTACCACTTTTACTTGAACAGTTTTTAATCCGTTATCGGTTTTTAGACTTGTAATGGTTTCATACTTGACTTCTTTTTTTGTAGAAAAATCTTTAAGCCAATTATATGTATCGTTATTAATTGTGTTATTACCTGAATTATTGCTGCCATTGTTAGTATTGTTATTTGTACCGTTTTGACCTGATAGCAATTCATTTAACTTACTGTTTATATCAAGATTTGAAAGATAATTTTTAAGGTCTTCTTCACCTGATTCATCAAACTTCTCGATATCATCTATTATTTCTGAACACCAGTCTTTAAGATCACTGAGCTTTTCAAGAACAGTATCCCACTTGTCATCGGCAGCAAGGATTTCATCAATTGCATCTCTTAATGTATCGGAAAGCAGTTCATCAAAATAATCCTGTTTTGTTTTCGATATATCTTTCTTTGTTTCAAATGTAGAATAAGAAACGGTTTCTGAACCTTGTTTATTTGTAACAAGCGTAATTTTACCGTCTTTTAAGCTAAATCCATCGGCATTTGTTATATTGTTATTAACAAGTGTATTAAACAATTCATCGGTCTTAGTATTATTATCGAATACAGTATTCGTATCCTGCCAGCCTGCAAATATACCTGTTTTATCACCTGATTTTTTCGGTGCAATATTTATTGTTCTTGCATAAGCGTTAACATCGCCACGAGCGAAAATTTTACCGTTTATTTCAATCGTACCGGATGAATTTCTTATTAAGTTTTTATAATTTTCTTTACCTAAATCAAATTCAAAATCTACAATATTGTCTATGGTTTTTTCGTTTGAATCAACGTGAGTGCCGTTGTAGTTATTTTTAAACATGTTATAAGCATTTTGTGAAGGTGCCATCATTGTTAATGAACCAACGTTTAATACACCTGATGAACCTATTACAATGCCGCCGGGAGAAACAAAAACGGCGTGGCCGTTGTAGAAATTGTTTCCCTTCATTGTGTTTACAATACCGTTAATATTGATTTGATTATCAACGAGGTTTACAAATTTTGAATATTCCCGGGAATTTTTTATAAATTGAAGATTAGCAATGTCACCTTTTGTTAAATTAAATTTTTCGTATTCACGAAAACCTGTCGAGCCTTGAATTTTATCGGCTGTAATATTGTATGTATTACCGGTTTTCATAATACCGCCGGCACTTGATGTAATTTCAGAAGCAAAGACACTATATGGAACAACAGCACTTATGACATTTGCCGCAAATATCGATGCGGCTATTTTTTTATGTTCTAAATTTACTTTCTTTACAGGGGTCTTTCTTATCTTCTTCATATTCAATTCCTACTTATTCATATATATATAATTATAGCAGTAATATGAAAAAATTGACTAAAAAATCCCCCACCCCGAGCGGATTTTCACACTTTTTAACAAACATAAATTTTAATTGACAAGTCAATTTATTTTTAAATAAAATTTAAGAATGGAACGT
>CAJONH010000119.1 GCA_905235825.1 Candidatus Gastranaerophilales bacterium | reverse complement strand
GAAAGGTAAAAAAATGACTGATTATACTGAACTTGAAAATTTGTCGGATGAAGATATATTAAATACTTATGATGATGTAATTTTAATGTCAAGCGACCAATTTCATTGTTTATGCAAATGCGAAGACGGATATGAAGTAAATTATACGTGTATAAATACTGCGTTTTGCCCTGATTCACAATATAATGACGATGGTTACAGAAATAAATGTAGTAATACACTATGTACTAATCATGGCGGAATGAATGTTTTAATTAACAGACCTGACAGCGGGGATGTTTGCTGCAGCAGCGGTTCTTCCTGCTGGAGATATACTATTACTACATGGTAAGCAAGTAGGGTAGACTTTAGTCTGCCAAACAATAAAACATTAAATTTCGGTAGGCAGTATTAACACCTTTTAAGTTATAAAATCAGTTGAGTTTATATAAGTTATTTATTAAGTTTTTGTAATTTATCAACTGCTTCGCCGACTTCGTCTTTGCCTCTTTCTAAATCATTTTTGAAACATTTATAAAACATACCGTTTCTTTGCACTGCTTTTAAATCGGCTTCCGTTAATATACATGCCATTTTAAAATCATTTCCGTTTTTTAATTCGTCAGCTATTTCAGGTATTATTTCAGAACCTCTTTTATTATACAATTCCAGCCAGTTATGATTTTTTGCGATTTTGTATATTTTTTCTTTTTCACTTTCATCTATATCAAGTTTTTGCAATAAATATTTAATATCCAATGCACTTTCCAACGGATGTAATTTATCATTTATCCATTCACGTTTTGTAATATCGTGGAACAGTGCAACAATTTTAAGTGCAGTTTTATCATTTTGCGGCAGTTTTTCATAATCCGGATTATTAATTACTCCCTGTAATACTTTTAATGAATGTATATCAAGCGTAAAGGAATGTGTTCCATGTTGTTTTTTCCCTATTTCAGTTAAAAATTCGGGGAATGCTTTTATTATTTTATTCATTTCTTTAGATACTTCGTTTTCTTCATCGATTTTAATTTTGTTATTTTCGCTAAAATTTTTTACTAAAGGCTGCATTTTTTCTATAGTTTCTTTTAATTCGGGATTTTGTATTTTTTCAAGTTCATCACCATTATTCAAAATACTCGGATATCCGTTTATAACTTTATGGCTGTATACATTTGTCAGTTCAAAACCAAAATATCCGCAAACAGTGTTTTTATCCTGTTCTGATAAATGTGAAGTTATTTCATCTATATCTTTTATAAAATTTTCACGAGAATATTCTAATCCTATTTTAAAATCAGGATTTTCAAAATCAAAAGTTCTAAATTTGCTGTCTTTGCTGTCAATTGATGATAGTGCCTCATAAAATCCGTTTTTTATTTCTTCTGTTAAAGGTCTTGTATCAATCCCAATTGATTTAACAATTTTATCTATACTATCTTTATTATTATTTTCATTGTTTTCGGCTGATAACTTTTTTAATAAATTTCTTTTTTCGCTTATAGATAATTTACTTATATCTGTCATATTTTGTTTTTCCGATTGTATTGATTGTTCTTCTGCTATTTTTAAAGGAGTTTGAGCCGTAATAACTTCCGGTTCTTTAACTGAAAAAGCGGAAGTATTTGTTGGTCTTTTACCTATACCTATTATATTTTTAAAAATATCCCATGTCATTTCAAAAAATCCGCATTGACTTTTTGCCGGTGAATTGTTTGAGGATTGAGTATTTTGCAAACATATACAATCGCTGTTATTTGTATTGAGTCTGTGAATATATTTTTGATTTGTACATTCATTATTAGAATTAGTTCTGTTTATATTATTTGCACTTTGAATTTCAGATGGCAAATTTTTGTTATTTACATCAAACATAATAATCTTCCCAAATTTTAAACACACTTACATTTTTATATAAAACTTTCGAATAAAGAAAATTGCTAATTTAATAAGAATATAAAATCTATATATTATTAAACTGTTTTACTCATTATAAAAATCAAAATTTTCAGGAAGTTCTTGCTCTATTAATTTAACAAAATCCGAGCATTTATAACCGAAAGCATTTGCCAATTTCCAAAAAGTGGTAATTTTAGTATCTAGCACACCTTTTTCCAGTTTGGACAATAATCCGTTGCCTATGTCATATTCAAAAGAAAATATATTAATACCCTTTCCTTGTTTATAACGTTCTTTTTGAACAATTTTTCCTACACAGGCAAGTAAAATATTTTTGTTTTGACTTATTTTTTCTGAATTATCTTGCATATATCTATATTTTATGTTATATAGAATATAAAGTATTGATTATACTCTATAGAATATAATCAACCAATAAATAATGATTTTTAACAATAAAAAGAAAAAACTGTATTAAGCAAATTTTAAAATTCTATATTTACGTAGTAAAATCAATCTTATAAAGGGATTGAAAAAGCGGGAATTAATCCCGCATTTTTTTGTAAATCAATCAATTATGTTTGAATAATTTAAATAAAACATATCGGTGTCATTTGCCGATTTTTTTCTGCTTTATTTTTTAAAAAAACTTTTTGAATTTTTTCCGCACATTTATAGCAGTATCGGCATTCAACCGCACACCTTGAAGCACATAAATGTCCGTTTTTTTTAAAATAATTTATATTTGGCAGATATTTTTTATAATCTTTTACTTTTAATTGCTTTAATACGGAATTGGTGTTTAAATGGTGCGTAAAGTCTGCTAAAGAATAGTCTTTTATATTTTTAATATCGTCAATTCCTTTTAAATACATAAAAAATCCGTTATAGTACATATTGAATTTGTCAATATAACCGTCACGTCCAACAAGTTTAAAATTTTTTATGCCTATTTTTGAATATTCTTCAACATCCCACGGAAATATAAGATTTCCTATAACAAGATTATGTATCGGATATTTTTTGACTGATTTACTGCACAATGAAGTTGCATAAGCTCCTGAAAGATATATTTCATTGTTTACTATTATTTTTCTGTCAATAGAAATCATTTCATGAAACATTCTGTTCGGACACCCTTGAAGACACCCCTCATTTACCATTAATTCTATTTCGATATCGGGATATCTTTTTCTTAAATGAGATAGCAGTTTAAAATTTCTGTTTACATCATGTGACGGCACTATTTGCTTAACTTCCCTGTGGAAGGCTATAAAATTTTGATATTCCCAAATTGTTTTGTATTCCAAACTTGTTGAAGCAAGTAATTCAAAATCACTGTAATACTTACCAATATATGCCGATAATTGTCCTGATGCAACCCTTAACTTTTTTATGCCGAGCTTTCTTAACTCATTTAACAAATTTTCCAGTTTTTCTAATTGTTTACTAAAAAAAGGATTTTCAATATCTAATGGTCTTGGACTGTTTAAAAGATAAATAAAATCACAGTTTTTATTAAGAGTATGTTCTATAAGTTTTTTCCAATAATCCCACGATGTATCTTTAAAAGAAAAGTTTCTTGATTGTTCAAACCCTGTAAATACTTCGCATCCACGAGGTACGCAAGCATAAAGACTTGTTATTTTACTTTTCTCAACCTGATTATTTATATCAAGCAATTTGTTAATGTTTTCTATAGTGTAAGGCATTGGTGCTGAAAATTGGTACATGTTATATCCTTTTTAACATTAATTTTGCTATTGTAGGGTAGGCTTTAGCCTACCGAAATTTATAGTTTTATTGCTCGGTAGACTAAAGTCTGCCCCTTGCGTACTACCCTATATTTTTCCGCTGCTTGCAACGTAGAGTTTTCCATATAATCCGACTCCGCCGCAAGATCTGCAAATAGCACCTATATAAGTAGAACGGCTGTAGCAGAAAGAAAAATATTCCGCACCATAATAAACGGTACCAACTGCCGAATTATTATTCGGATCATAAAAGTAAGTTGTTATTCCGTTGTCGCATTCAACTAAAAAAGTGCATGCAAGTTTAACTTCTTCTTCATACATTTCATTTATTTGTTCATGAGATAATTCCTCTATTGACTCAAAGTCCATGCCGGCTCCTTTCTAAATTAATCCAACTTCCCAGCTTTAAATTCCACTTTTTATCAAATGGTATTAACCCTGAATTTGGTGTAAAAGTTAATTCATTAAAATAAATTCTGTTTTCAAAAATAAGCCAATCACATCTTACAAAACAGAAATTTTTCGACAGATTGATTGATAAATCAAT
>CAJONH010000118.1 GCA_905235825.1 Candidatus Gastranaerophilales bacterium | reverse complement strand
GAAAGGTAAAAAAATGACTGATTATACTGAACTTGAAAATTTGTCGGATGAAGATATATTAAATACTTATGATGATGTAATTTTAATTTCCGATGTTCAAGCACATTGTTTATGCACTTGTGTAGACGGATATCGGGTAAATTATACATGTTATTCTGGCAGGAGTTCTACATGTATCAGACAGCATAATGTACGTACCGGTACTGATAACCGATATTTATGTCAAACACGATTTTGTACTGACCATGGCGGAATGCAAACACTTATAGACAGACCTGACAGTGGCGATCCATGTTGTTATGAAGGAAGTTCCTGCTGGAGATACAGCATTACTACATGGTAAGCGAGTATTAAGCAGTGGTGACTTCAGCAAGTAGGGTAGACTTTAGTCTGCCGAGTTAAAAAATTATAAATTTTGGTAGCAAGTAGGGTAGACTTTAGTCTACCAAACAATAAAACATTAAATTTCGGTAGCAAGTAGGGTAGACTTTAGTCTACCGAGTTAAAAAATTATAAATTTTGGTAGTCTAAAGCCTGCCCTGCTGTTCCATTTTAAGTAATATTAAAAGATTTATTTACGTAGATATTTGCGGGAAATTTCCCGCTTTTTTTTATTGTTTATAAATTGTTTAACTATATACAATGTTACGGTAATACATCTTAAAATTATGTCCCGTCAATTGACAAAATTTTATTATATCGTTATTAAAAATTTTGTTGTATCATTTTATTGGCTGTATGGAGATTTAATATGCTTATAAATAAAATTAAATTGAATAATTTTGAAATAGGTTCCGATAAACTTACAATACTTGCAGGGCCTTGTGCCATAGAATCAAAAGATATTCTTTTTAAAACGGCAGAATATTTAAAAAATTTAACCGCACAGTCAGATATTAATTTCGTATTCAAATCATCTTATGATAAAGCAAACAGAAGTTCTTTAAACTCATATAGAGGACTTGGAATTGAAAAAGGAATTGAGCTTTTAAAGGAAGTAAAAAAAGAATTTAACGTTCCCATTGTCACGGATATTCATAATCCAAACGAAGCTGATATGGCAGCGGAAGTTGCAGACATTATTCAAATTCCTGCATTTTTGTGCCGTCAAACCGATTTACTTGTTGCTGCTGCAAAAACCAATAAAATTATAAATATAAAAAAAGGTCAGTTTTTAGCACCCGCACAAATGAAATCAATTGCAAATAAAGTAAAAGAATCGGGCAACGATAAAATCACAATCACAGATAGAGGTGTAACCTTCGGTTATAATAATTTAGTATCTGATATGCGTGCAATTCCCATTATTCAAGAAATGGGCTATCCCGTTATTTTTGATGCCACGCATAGTGTACAATTGCCCGGAGGCTGCGGAGAAAGCTCCGGCGGAGAAAGAAAGTTTGTTTCTATATTAGCGAAAGCCGCAGCTGCAGCAGGTGCCGACGGATTATTTTTTGAAGTTCACCCTAATCCCGATACAGCACTTTGCGACGGAGCTAATATGATTAATTTTGAACAGGCAAAAGAAATTTTTTCGGTTTGCAATAAAATCTTTCATTTAGTAAAAGAATGCTAGATAAAAAGAAATACAAATAAGCAAGACCATTGACGAACTTATTTAAAAATTTTTAATGAAACTACAGAGAAAGCCCGTCTGTTAGAGTACCCGCAGGGTACGAGTTACGGTTTTTTCAGTTGAATTTAAAATTTTAAGAAGTAAGGAATAGGTCTGCGTTTTGTATTTCTTTTTGATTTCTCAAAATAATTCTGCTGAGTCAGTTGCAAATTGCAAATTGTTAAAAAATGTAAATTTGCTAATGGATTTGGATAATTAATACGCTCTGAAAATAAATATTATTGCAATATTGAATTAATTGTTATATAATTTTTTCAGTTTAGTTTAGGTTTTCTACAAAAATGGAGAAAGAAAATGAAAAAGATTTTAGCAATGATTGCCGTATTTTTCATGATGCTCACATTTAATGCAGCAAATGCAGCTGTTTACAGCGATGTTCCTGCTGATTATTGGGCAAATACAGAAATCACGGCAGTGGTAAATGACGGCATCCTTCCTTTATTGGGTGATAATGCATATTTACCCGAACAGGAAGTTTCGAGGTCAGACTTCAACTCAGCTTTATTAAGAACTTTAGGTCACAAAAAAGTTACATCATCATCAGTTGCAAGTCCGTTCTCTGATGTTGATTCCGCAAGAGCTGATTATGGCGATATTATTTTGTCCTCACAATTAGGATTAATATATGGTTACAGCGATGGTTCTTTTAAACCTGACAGAATTATGACAAAAGCTGAAGCAGCTTCTGTTATAAGCCATATTACAAAAGATTTTAAAGGAAATGTACAATCTTTGGCTCCGTTCAGCGATAGATATGATGTTCCGGCATGGGCTTCACGTCAATTTGCAAAAACAATTGACTTAGATGTTTATGTTGCTTATCCTAATGCGGATGAATTATTACCAAACAAAAAATTAGACAGAGCTGAAGCAGCTGTTTTATTGTATAAGTTAAAACAAAAATTAAGTGCCGTTAAAGAACAATTCGTTAATAAACAAAACGAAGAAGTTATCGGAACGGAACACTTAAACGTTACTAAAAAAGCTGAAGTTAATGAAGTTACTGTTACAAATTTAAGAAAAATCGTTTTAGCTAAAAATATTCTTAAAGGTTATTTCTACACCGATTTCACTTCTAAAACAGCAGAAGTTGGCGACGTTGTTACATTTACGGCTAAAGAAGATATTTATACAGAAGAAGGTACTTTAGTTATCCCCGCAGGTACAACAATGAAATCAGTTATTACATCATTAGAAGAAAAGAAATGGTGGAATAAAAATGATAAAGTTTGTGTTGAATTTGAATCATTAACATTGCCAAGCGGTGTTACGGTTCCTTTCAGTGCTGAAATTATCAACCACAACGGTGTTTTGACAGAAAACAGATGGGTTAAACCCTTAGGTTATACTCTCGGCGGTGCTGTATTAGGCGGCGGTATCGGTACAGGTATTTCAGCTATGTCATGGCATCATCACTGGGGCAGAGGCATTGGTGCAGGTGTTCCGATTGGTGCAGGTGTCGGCTTAATTTCCGGTCTTGTAACAAAAGGTATTACATATAAAGCTCATGACGGCGAATATGTTTGGTTGGAATTAACTCAAGATTTATCAATTCCTAACTAATTTGTTATTTTAAAATGAAAAGCCTCTGATTTTTATCAGAGGTTTTTTATTTATCTAAAATATTTTTATAAAAAATTAGTGAACTATTATTTTTTTATATCGTTTAATATAATGTAAGAGGAAAAAACAGATGAATAATAACGATAATAAATGTGATAAATATGAAGGATTTTTTGTTTTCCAAAATCAAGAACAATTCGATAAACATATAAAAAATTGTGAGGATTGCAAAAAAGAACACGAAAAATATTTGAAAATTTCCTCGCTTGTAAAAGAAGTTGCTCCTATATATTTAGAAAGAGAAAATAAGAAAAAAATGATGTCGGCAGCAAAAAGACTGGCATGCTGTCTGGTAGTTTTTGTAGGATTATCGGCATTTACAGGTTACAAAGTATATGATAATTATACGTATCAGGTAAGTCTTGAACAGGAATCAAGCGTCAGTGATATGGGACTTCCTACCGATGAATACGGATTTTTATCTTTATAAAGGATAAATAATTGAAATCAATAATAAATAAATACAGAAATAATATTAAAAAGATTATTTCAACAATGACAGGTTCGGAAAATGAAGACATAGAGCAGGAAGTCTATATAAGAACCTGGAAAAATATAGATAAATACAAAGAGCAGGGTAAATTTAAAAGCTGGATTAATACGATAACAGCCAATTTATGCCGTGACTATTTAAAATCATCATATTTTAGGAATTCAATAAATTCCATTACGGAAGAAGATGATTTAATTCAAATTAAAGATGAAAAAGAAAATATAGAAAATGCGTTTTTACAAAAACAGCGTCAAAAAACAATAATTAATGCCATAGATGCATTAAAACCCAAATTCAAAGAAGTAATAATTATGTACGAAATGCAGGATATGAGTTATGAAGAAATATCCGAAAAAATACATGTTCCCGTAGGAACGGTAAGATCGAGATTATTTAATGCGCGCAAAGAACTTAGTATAACATTAAAAGATTTAATCTGAAAGGAGATTAAAATTGAAAAAAAAGATATTAATAACAGCCTTGGTTTTAACAGCATTATCCGCATACTCAGGTGTCTTTGCTTTGGATAATGAAAAAACGGGAGCTGTAGAAAAAACAATAACACAGCAAACTCAAAATATGATACATCCGGAAGGCGGTTTTAAAACTCATCCTCAAAAAGATGGATTTAATCATCATCACGGTGATTTTCACAAATTTCATCCTTCAAAAGCAGAAATGGAAAAGAAAAAAGCTGAATTTGAAAAAAGATTAAAATTAACCGATGAGCAGAAACAACAAATTCAGGAAAACAGAAAACAGGGGCATGAAAAGGTTAAACCTATTTTTGAACAAAAACAAGAAAAATTAAAAGAAATCAAAAAGATATACAAAGATACGACTTTGACAAAAGAAGAAAAACAGGAAAAAACTGCTCCTTTAAAAGCTGATGTAAAAAAATTGAACGAACAGGCAAATGCATACAGAGAAGAAAATATGAAAGCATTTGAAGCTATTCTTACAGATAAGCAGAAAAAGGAATTCAATAAAATAAAACAAGAACAAAAAAAGGATATGGAAAAACGTAAAGCTGAATTTTCAAAAAAAATGGAGCAGGCAAAAAAAGAAGGAAAGAAACCTATAGGATTTCCTCCACCTCCGCCGAAAGACGATGAAATTCAATATTAAATAAAAAATACTCTCTACCGGAGAGTATTTTTTTTTATTTGTTATAATAAATTTATGATATTAAAAGAATTTTCTAAATATTTAAAAGAAAATAGCAGTCAAAATTCCGTAATTCTGTTGAACAAATGGATTATAGACAGACTAAAGCGTCCTTCTTGCGATAAAGTTGATAACATTTTAAAGACGGAGCTTTATTATGCCGAAAATAATAATAATAAAACTTTTGTTATTGCTAAAAGTGAAACGGGCAGAACATTATTAAATGCACTGTATAATTTTTCTTTAAGTTTTGAACAATATAAACTTGCTAAATTTTTGCATAACAAAAATGCAAGTGATTTTAAAAAGTATCAGTAAGACAAACTTTAACAAAAAAATATAAAAGCGGTAATAAACCGCTTTTATATTTATAAAATTATATCCCTAATCTGCTATTTTTTTAAAAACTCAGGAATATCAAGTATTCCATTTGCAAATTTCGCAGCATCCTGTGAAATTTTTTGAGTTCCATTATTATTCATTGATTGAGGATTTAAGAAATCTATTCCTCTTAAAGATGATTTATCTTCTTCTTTTTCTGTTTTTTCGGGAGAATTTTTCTTTAATTCAAAACCCGTAGCAATAACAGTAATTTGAATTTCTCCTTGGATACTTTCATCGATAACAGAACCGAAATGAACAGTTGCATCTTCTGAAACAGCATCATGAATAACCTGTGCAGCATCGGTTACTTCATATAATGTCATATCAGGGCCGCCCGTAACATTCATAATTATACCGGAAGCACCGTTAATTGATGTTTCAAGCAGAGGTGAATTAATAGCAGCTTTAGCAGCTTCCATTGCTCTGCCTTCACCTGTACCACGACCTATGCCCATTAATGCGGAACCGGAAGATTCCATTACACTTCTTACATCAGCGAAATCAACATTAATCATACCGGGAACAGTGATGATATCAGAAATACCCTGAACACCTCTTAACAATATTTCATCAACAATATGGAAGGCTTCTCTCATTGTTGTTCTTCTGTCAACAACTTCCAATAATTTATCGTTAGGAATAACAATTAATGCATCAACAGTTTCTTTAAGTTTTTCAAGTCCTTGCAGAGCTTGATTCATTCTTTTTTTACCTTCAAAACTGAAAGGTTTAGTAACAACACCGATAGTCAAGGCACCTAATTCTTTAGCTATTCTTGCTACAACAGGAGCCGCACCCGTACCTGTTCCGCCGCCCATGCCGGCTGTAACAAATACCATATCAGCTTTTCCAATTGCATTAACTATATCATCTCTGGTTTCTTCTGCTGATTTTTCACCCTTTTCAGGATTACCGCCCGCACCTAAACCGTTTGTCAATTTTGAACCAAGTCTGATTTTATTTTCTGATAATGACATATCAAGTACTTGTACATCAGTATTCATAGCCCAAAATTCAACACCTTGAAGTCCGGCTTTAATCATTCTGTTAACAGCGTTGCCGCCACCGCCACCTACACCGATAACTTTAATATCGGCAGGTGTTCCGCCTATATATGCCTGTGTTGAACTGCTGCCGCTTGTTTCTTTTTTTCCAAAAATATCAGGAACAAAATTTTCCACTTACTCGCCCTCTTTTTTTCTTAACTTATTTATATGCCACTACGCACATTAATATAGTATTTTAAATAAAATAAATAGTAAAGAAAAAAACTTTTAAATTTTAATATATCTTATACTTTTATAGTTACAATTCTTTATTCGCTTTACTTATAACGCTTGCGGCATTTGTTAAGTTTTGTGCTATTTTATTATATACATTGCTGTTTTCTCCGAACGGAACCGGAGTATTAATCAATTCATCGGCATTTTGCATAATATCATTAAGCGTTTCAATTGTATTATGTATTTTTTGTTCTTTATGTTTCAGATAAAAATAATTAATTAACGGAGTAGAAGTAAAAAAATAATCCAATGATTTTTTTATTTTTTGTACTATCGGGTTAGTTTTTTTTTCGATAAAAAAATTTACATGAGCTTCTTCAATCGGGTTTTCGACTGCTTCATCAGGCAAAAAATCTGTATCTATTGTATTTAACCTTTTGTTTTTCTTTTTTTTCCTTTGTATTGGAACCTGTGGCTTTGCAGCTTCTTTTACTGCATATTCAGAGGAAAAAATATTAGAACCGTGTATTTTATTTTCATTTTCTATCGGCAAATTTAAATTATTTGCTGTAGAAGTGCCGTACATATTGACAGCTCTGTTTAAACTGCTTGATATATCCATACAATTCCCCTTACTACAATTATATTCTTTTAATGAAAACTTCAATCGTTCATATAATGTATTGTTTGAAAACTCACAGTATGATCTAATCTGGTTTCGCACTTGCCGCTTCTTTAAATTCCTTTTCGCTCACAGAGTAAGCCTTCCAGTGCTTTGCACTTGTCGGCTTT